>NZ_JBEZEV010000007.1:0-142336 GCF_040649055.1 Micromonospora sp. NPDC049060 | reverse complement strand
TCGGTCGGTCGCGGGTTCGAGTTCCCCCCCCCCCCCCACCGGGGGGCGGGCCCGATCTATGCTCCTGGTGCCTCGCCGCCGTCCGTGGCGCGGCCTGGGCGGGGGGACGGGTCAAGTGGGGGTACCGACGCTGCTGGTCTCGCTGAGCAGGGCGAACGCCTACCGGGACATCGGGGCGGCAGTGGCGGCGGCACCGCACGGCGCGGTGGTCGTCGTGGAGCCGGGCCGCTACGACGGGCAGATCGTCGTGCGGTCGAAGGCCGTCACGATCCGGGCGGCGGTGCCGGGCGGGCCGCCGGTGCTGGTGGAGAGCGGCACCGCCGCGCCCGTCGTCTACTGCGAGGACGCGCAGGTCGTGCTCCAGGGGCTGACGCTGCGGACGTGGAGCGCCGACGCGCCGGCGACGGTGTCGGCGCTCCGCGCCGCCCTGACGGTCGAGTCCTGCGTCGTCACCGGGCAGGCCTTCAACGCCGTGCTCTGCGAGCGGAGCACCGCGCACGTGCGGATGTGCGACGTCAGCGGGATGCGTCGGGGCGTGGCGTTCGTCGACGGCAGCGGGATCGTCGAGAACTGCCGGCTGTGGGACCTCGACGAGTACGCGGTGCTGTCCAAACGGGACAGCCGGCCCACCGTGCGGCACTGTCACGTCCGGGACACCGACCGGGGCTTCGATGCCTTCGAGGGCGGTGGCGGCACCGTCGAGGACTGCCACTTCACGGGCGTACGCGTCGGGGCCGTCACGGCGGGCGGCCGTTCCCGGCCGACGGTGCGGCGGTGCCGGGTCTCCGACGGACGCGGCAGCGGGCTGGTGTTCAGCGGGTCCGCCGGCGGGCTGGTCGAGGAGTGCGAGCTGACGGACCTGGAGGGCTGCGGCGTCGAGGTCACCGGCGGCGCCGAGCCCGACGTGCGTCGCTGCCGGATCGAGGGCGTCGGCCGCAACGGCATCTACGTCAGCGGTGCGCGTGGCACGTTCACCGACTGCGACGTGACGGCCAGCCGGCTGCCCGCGATCGCCGTGGTCGACGGGGCGGCGCCGCTGGTGCGCGGCGGCGTCCTGCGCCGGTCGCGGGAGGACGCCCTGCTGGTCCGGGCCACCTCCGGCCGGTACACCGGCGTGCGGATCGAGGCTCCGGGCCGCTACGGGGTGATCGTGCAGGGCGGCGACCCCACCCTGACGGACCTGACGGTCGATGGTGGCGAGGCGGGAGTGGTGCTCGACGGCACCGTCGAGGCCGACGTGCGCCTCGACGGCGCCACCATCCGGGGCGCGACGGGCAGCGGGATCGCCGCCGGGGGAGCGGGCCGGCTCACCGGTACGAACGTCCGGGTGGAGAACGCCCCGGTGGGGCTGGTCGGCACCGACGCGATCGCGGTCACCCTCACCGACGCGGTGTTCTCCGGCGGCACCGTCGGTGTGACCGGGGCGGGCGAGGCCGCCCTGCACCTCACCGGCAGCACGGTCACCGGGACCACCGGTTCCGGGATGCTGCTGCGGGAGCAGTCCCGGCTGACCCTGCGGGCCAGCACGCTGCGCGCCTGCGGCGGGGACGGCGTGCAGGTGGAGACCGACGCCCCGGTGCTGGTCGACCGGTGCGAGTTCGTCGACGTGGCCGGCGAGTCCGTCCGGGGCGCCGACCGCGCGCGGGTGTCGGTGACCGCCCCGGAACAGCCGACCGCCCAGGTCGTGCCCGCTCCCGGGGACCGGGCCGGCTCCGCCGACGAGGCAGGCATGCCCGCCCGTCCGGCGTCGGCCAACGTCGACGTCGACGCTGTGCTGGCGGAGTTGGACGGCATGATCGGCCTGGCCGCGGTCAAGCGGGACGTGCGGACGCTGATCCAGCTCATCCGCGTCGGCGAACAGCGCCGTAGGGCCAACCTGCCGGTGCCGCCGGTGAGCCGGCACCTCGTCTTCGCCGGGTCACCTGGCACCGGGAAGACGACCGTCGCGCGGATCTACGGGCGGCTGCTCGCGCAGCTCGGCGTCCTCGCCAAGGGGCAGGTCGTCGAGGTGGCGCGGGTCGACCTGGTGGGCGAGTACCTGGGCAGCACCTCGCTGAAGACCGCCGCGGCCTTCGAGCGGGCCCTCGGCGGGGTGCTCTTCGTCGACGAGGCGTACGCGCTGGCCCGCACGTTCGGCACGAACTCGGACTTCGGGCTGGAGGCGATCGACACGCTGGTGAAGCTGATGGAGGACCACCGGGACGAGACGGTCGTCATCGTCGCCGGCTACTCCGAGGAGATGGTGCAGTTCCTGGCCACCAACCCCGGCCTCGCGTCCCGGTTCACCAAGACCATCGAGTTCGTCGACTACACCCCCGACGAGCTGCTCGCCATCATCTCCGCGCTGGCCGGGCAGCACGGCTACGACCTGACCGCGCCGACGGCCGACGCCCTGCTGGACCGGCTCGTCGAGGCCGTCCGCGACCCGGTGTTGGGCAACGGCCGGGGCGCGCGGAAGCTGTTCAACGCCATGATCGAACGGCAGGCGGGACGGCTCGCGGACGTGGCGGCGCCGACCGCCGAGCAACTGCGTACGCTGCTGCCGCAGGACATCCCCGCCGCCGACGACTGAGCGCGAACCGCCGCTCGTTCGCGGTATCGGTGCCGCGCGGCGAGCTTCCCGGCCCCGGGGCGCGGCGACACGGCGGCGATCACGCCTGCATCGAGATGTCGAAGGCGGCGTCGCGGACGTCGGCGACCGGGTGCCCGCGCAGCAGGTGCAGCACGTCGCGCCAGGGAGCGGACCAGCCGAACGCCCTGCCGCCGCCGGCCAGTGCCACCGCGAGCAGGCCGGTGGTGGCCTCGCCCCGGGCGGCGAGGGCGCGGGCCGTGTCGAGTGTCGGCTCGGCGTCCAGGGCCGTCGGGGAGGCGGTGCGCTGGGCGAGGAGGTGGGCGAGCCGGGCGGCGAGCGCCGGTCGGCCCGCCACCAGCTCCGCGATCGTGAGGACCTCGGCGGTGAGCTGCGCCGACGTCGTGTCCCTCAGCGGCAGCGCGCTGGTCAGCAGGGTGCCCGCCTGGGCCACGTACGCGCGGTGCCGGCCCAACTCCGCCGCCGCCCGCCGGACCGGCGCCGGGTCGGCCAGTGGCCCGAGCGTCCAGGCCGCCGTGGCCACGATGTCGTCGATGCGCCGACGGGCGGGGCGGTCCCCGGCGGGGCCACCGAGGTCCGCGTCGGCGCCGTCGATCCGGACGAGGGCGTCCAGCACGGCGACGGGCACCTCCCGTTCGGGGCGGTCCGGGTGACGGAGCACCGCGGTCAGCATCGGGCGTACCGACTGCCAGTCGTACTGCCCGCCCAGGTCGGTGAGCGCCGCCGTGAGCAGGTCGGTGAGGTCGGGCGCCCAGGGCAGCCAGTGCACGAGCCGGGGCCAGGCCAGCCGGCTGAGCTCCCGGTCGGGGCTCGCGCAGGCCCGGGCGACGAGGGCGGCGTAACGGGGGCGATCCGGTGCGGCGATTCCGCCGGGCGGGGTCGCCAGCACGGCCAGCGATTCCTCCCGGCTCCCGACGATCGCCTCTTCGAGGATCGGCCAGCTCTCCGGCGCGTGCAGCCGCTGCCGGGCGGCGTCGACGATCGCGGCCCGTACGTCGCGGTGCTGGCCGGGCTGGCGCCACGCCGACACCAGCTCCGCCATCGCCTCCGGGGGACCGAAGCGGCCGAGCAGCCGGACCGCCTGCTTGCGGCTGGTCACCTTGCCCCGCCCCAGGGCGACGCCGGACAGCGGGGCCACCAGGTCGGCCGGGCGGGTGAAGCGGACGGCGCGGGTGGCGGCGTACAGGGCGACCCTGGCCCGATCGTCGTCGGCGTGCGACAGCAGCAGCGGCAGCGCCTCGGCGGGCCGGTCGGTCCACGGCAGCGACTCCAGGGCCGCCTCGGCCAGGGTGACGTTCGGCGAGCCGACGTGGCGCAGCACCAGCTCCCGCCCGGCGTCGGGCACCCGCGCGGCGGCCCGTACGGCGGCGGCCCGGTGGTGCAGCGGGGTGCCGGCGTCGGCGGCGAGGCGCGCCTGCAGCCGCACGAACGCCTCCTGCTGGCGGGGCAGCCACCGCTCGACGTGCACCGGCCGGCCCGGGATCCAGCGGGTGCCGGCAGTGAGGAAGGCCCCCCTCGGCGGGTGACGCAGCACCCGGTCGAGCAGGTCGGTACGTCGGGCGCTGACGGTCCGCCACACCGTCGGGAGGGTGACGGTGGAGCTGTCGGAGTCCAGCACGTACGCCACGCGCTGCGCCCGGGTCCTCGGGTCGGCCAGCCACAGCTCGACGGCCTCCCGCACGACGGCGGCGACGGTGCCGGGGGTCGTCGCGCGGCGCAGCAGCTCCTGGAGTTCGGGCAGCTGCCAGGCCCGCCGCCCAAGGGCCCGGGTCACCGCGAACAACGCGGTGAACTGCCCCCGGGCCACACCGACCTCGACCCATCCGCGCAGCCGGGCGAAGACCAGCGTCTCCTGGCCGCGCCGCAGCGTCTCGTCGAACCGCCCGAGCGGCGGCAGCCGGTGCCCGCCGAAGAGCCGGTCGAGGGTGTCCAGCGCCCACCGCAGCAGGGCCGGCTCGTCGACGTGCCGACCCAGCACCCGGGCGGCGAGGGTGCCGAGCGCGGCGAGGGTGCGCGTCGACGCGTCGCGGGTGGTCGTGGCGTCGACGGCGATCCGGGTCAGCGCCTCGACGGCGTCCGCGCGCAGCAACGGGGCCAGGTTCGCCAGCTCCGTCAGCGCAACGGCCCGGACCGGGTCCTGCTCGTTGCGCAGCCGATCCAGCCTGGTCACGGCCTCGGCCGCCGCTGCGGGGTGGCGGCTGCGCCGGGCGGCGGCCAGGAGCAGCTGGTACGCGACGGCCCGGTCGTGCGCGTCGGCGGCGCGCAGGGCGGGGGTGAGCGCCGCCGACGCCGCCGGCCAGGGCAGCAGGGCGCTCCACGACCGCACCTGCGCCTCGTCGTGGCGGACGTCGTCGAGGGCGAGCACCCGGCGTGCCTCCCGCTCCCGCCAGTCGTGCGGCAGCACCTCCATCAGCGACGCGTCGGGGATCAGGGTGGCCGTCTCGACGTCGGCGAACACGGCGTCGTACAGGTCGCCCCGGCGCGCCGGGGGTAACGCCCCCAACAGCCGGTCCAGGGCGTTGTTGTGGCCGCGTACCCGCCGGCCCAGCGCGACCAGGTCCGCCTGCGGCAGCCGGGCGAGCCGACGCAGCAGCGCCGGGGGCAGCCACTGGTAGCCCACCCAGTCCGCGCGGGACGGCGCGGTCAGCAGGGCCAGCACCCGTCGCGGCGCCGGCGCGGCGAGCGGCCCGTAGTACGCGAGGTCGCCGGGGAGGTGCCCGGTGGGCGCGTACCGTTCGAGCAGCGTCAGCGCGCGCTCCGGGCGTCGCCGGCCGGCGACCAGGACCCTCTTGCCGTGCACCGTCCACCAGCGGTCCCGTTCGGCGGGCTGGAGGTGGGGCAGCGCCGACTCGGCGTGGTCGAGCACCACGTCGCCGTGGCGACAGGCCAGGCAGACCGAGCCCGGCAACGCGTGTTCGACGACCGGCAGCAGCCGGCGGACGGTGTCCGCCCCGCAGGCGGGCAGCAGGGCGACCGCCTCGACGGCCCCGAAGCGCCCCAGCACGCCGTCGACCAGGTCGTCGGCGGCCCCCGGCCGGTGCAGGTGCCGCAGCGACCGGTAGACCAGGTGGCGCAGGTCGGCCGGCGCGTCCCGGACGAGTGCGCGCAGCTCGTCGCCGGCGAGCCAGCCGGCGCGCAGGCCCGCCTTCACGGCGACCGCGCGGATCGTGCCGTGCCGGTCGCCGAGCGCCGCCCGCACCGCCGCGTGGTCGCCGACGATCTCGGCGGCGGTGACGGCCAGGAACCGGTGGTACGACGATGCCTCGGCGCGCAGGTCCGCCAGGATCTCCGGCAGCTCGCCCGTGGCGGCCGTCTCGCGGGCGCGGCGGGCGAGCGTCGCCATCCGCTCCCGGTGGGCCAGCGCATCCAGTTCGCCGAGCAGCCGTCGTGTTGATCTCCGCACGCCGACCATTGTGGCGGTCGCCGGGCCGCCCCGCCGACCCGTCATCCGCCCGGCGCCTGCCGACGACCATCGGCCTGCCGGTCCACCGGTCCACCGGTCGGCTGGCGGTCGCCCGGCCGCCGGTCCATCGGTGCGCCGGCCCACCGGGCGGCCGGCGGTGGTGGCCCGACGTGGCCGGTTCGCGCCGGGGCGGCCCGCGCCGACGGGTCCGGTCAACGGCCGGCGGGCGGTGCGACGGCGCGCAGCGGGGTGGTGGTGGCGATCGCAACGCCGACCGCCGCGAGCAGCACCAGCGACGCGAGGCTGGGCAGCGCGGCGGTCGCCGGAGCCGCGAGCGCCACCACCAGCAGCCCGAGCATCCGTCGCCGGCAGAACCGGCCCGTCGCGCGTCGCCAGATCAGCTGGTCGGCGGCGAGGAAGACGAGCACGCCGCCGTGCAGGGCGGCGTGTCCCAGCGACGCCAGCGGCGCGCCCGGCCGCTGGGCCGCCTGGGCCAGCGCCGTCGTCAGGCCGAGGGCGACCAGGATCAGACCGGCGACCGTCAGCAGGTGCAGGTAGGTGTAGGCGTCCCGGGCCAGGGCCGCGCCGCGCGGGCCGGTCGACACCTGCGACATTCGCCGGTCGAGGACGCGGTCGGTGCCGACGTACGTCCACCACAGGGCGGCGAGCAGGGTGACGATCAACGCGACGGTGACCAGGGACGCCGCTGAGATCGGCGTGTCGGCCAGCGCGACGCCGGTGGAGATGAACCCCTCCCCGAGGGCGACGAGCACGACGAGGTTGTACCGGTGCGGCCACTGCTCGATCGAGCGGATCCCCTGGTCGCGGGCGCCGGTCAGGTAGCCGCCCGCCAGGTCCACCACCACCGCGGCCGTCCAGCACACCGCGCTGACCGGCGGGATGGGCCGGCCGATCGGGGGGAAAGGCCAGCGTCGCCCCCACCAGCAGCGCCAGCGCCGCCGCGGTGGGTACGGCGGCCCGGGCCGCCTGGGCACGCAGCACCGGATCGCCCCTCGAGACCCGGAAGAGCATGGCGAGGTGCAGCACCCGCAGCGCCACATAGCAGGCCACCACGATCAGTGGGCCGGAAAGCCCACCGGGAACGCGGCTGAACGCCTGCGGGATGGCGACGCCGAGCACGAAGGTCAACGCGGCCGCCGCCAGCACCGCCGCCCGCAGCAGGGTGGTGTCGCGGAGGGCCACGCTCTCCAGCCAGGCGTACAGGCACCAGGACCACCAGAGCAGGGCCAGGACACCGAGTCCCTGGGCCAGCCCCGCCGGGGACGGCTGGCGGGTCACCAGGACGGTGATCTGGATGAACGCGTAGACGAAGACCAGGTCGAGGAACAGTTCCAGGCGTGTCACCGCGCCCGGGCCGGGCTGGATCCGCCCGGACACCGCGGCGCGGATCCGCCCGGCCCCGACGCGCTCATCGCCACCCGCCCACTCTCCCAACCGGCGGGCGGGCGCCACGCGGGATCGCCGAAGCGCGCCCGGTGCGTCCGGGGAGCCGCCGGGCGTGCAGGTCGTCGACCGCCGCGCGGGTCCGCCGTACCGTCGGAGGGCCTGCGGCTGCCGCCGGCTGCCCGGGGACGGGCGCCTTGCCGGCGTCTGCCATGCTCGGGCCGGTGACGACCGGTCGCCCCACCACCCCCCGCACCCACCGCCGCGTCCGCAGCCGCCGCACCCGGATCGTGCTCGTCTCCGGCGCGGTCGCGGTGGTCCTCGCCGTCGCCGTCCTCGTCGTCGCGGTGGTGGTGCCGCTGGTGCGGCCGGCGGGGCCGCGACCGCTGTTCCAGCTTCCCGTCGCGTGCGGGGAGACGTGGCAACTGGGCACCTATCCCGGTCACGACGACTACGACGTGGACCTGTTCCCGACCGAGGGCAGGGCGTGGGGGCGGCCGGTGCTCGCGTCCTACGCGGGGGAGGTCACCGTGGCGGGGATCAACGGATCGCTCGGCGGCCGTACGCCCGAGGACCCGGACGGGCCGCGTGGCCGCGGCGGCGGCTACTGGGTGAAGATCGACCACGGCGGCAAGTGGGAGACGCAGTACCTGCACCTGCTCGAACCGCCCCTGGTCCGGGTCGGTCAGCGGGTCGCCCAGGGCGAGCAGATCGGGCGGGTCGGCAGCACCGGCAACTCCGGGGCGCCGCACCTGCACTACGAGCAGCGCCGGGGCTGGGAGAAGGTCGAGGCGCACTTCGACGGGGTGCCGTCGGGCATCACCCACGACGACACCGAGTACACGGTCAGGCGCAAGAGCAACAACTGCGTGCCCGGATGACCGACGCCGCCGGTCGGCGGCGGGTGGTCAGTGGCTGCCGGCCGCGTCCGTGTCGTAGGTGTCGTGGTGGGGGAATTCGTTGACGTAGCGCTGCCGGCCCAGCGGCGTGAGGTCGAGGTAGTTGTACGTGTTCAGCAGCGGGTCGAGGCCGCGGCCGTAGACGGAGTAGGTGTGCAGGATCCGGTCGCCGTCGCGGACGAAGACGCTCAGGCCGTGGGCCTCGCCCTGCAAATGGTGGGTGAGGCCCTGGGCCGCCAGGGTCTCGGCGTCCTTGTAGTTGTATTCCACCGGCGCGACGGCCGGGTCCATGGTGACGTGGAAGTCGTAGTTGAAGTCGCTGCCGTGCGAGGAGTACCAGGGAAAGCGCCAGCCCATCCGGCTCTTGAATGCCGCGAGGGTCGTGAACGGCGCGCGGGAGACCACGGCGAGCGTCGTGTCACTGGCGTGCAGGTGCGTGAGGTGCCCGAAGTTGTCGACCAGCAGCGAGCAGCTCGTGCATCCCTCGGCCCATTCCGGGTCGAACATGAAATGGTAGACGATCAACTGTCGTCGTCCCTCGAACATGTCCGCCAGCCGGACGGCGCCGGCGGGGCCGGTGAAGGAGTAGTCCTTCTCGACGGCGACTGCCGGCAGTTGGCGCCGGAGCGCGGTGACCCTGTCCCGCAGGCGGGTGATCTCCTTTTCGCGGTCGAGCAGTTCCTTGCGGGCGTCGACCCACTCGTCCCGGGACACGACCTTCGTTTCAATCATGGACGACACGCCTTTCCGCTGGAGCGCCTGGCCCATTCTTGTCGGGCCGTACGCAATCACACCAGCCTTCGCCCCGTGTCGTGGGATTCCCATTTCGGTGACCGTTCCGGCGATTCGCTCCCACCGGTGGCGCAATTGCGCAGGTCGGCCGGTTCGCCATCGATGCCGACCGGTCCGCATGCCGGGAAACGGCGCCGGCGTGAGCCGGTGAAGTGCGCACTATCGAATAAGGCCGCGTGTCGCATTCGTCGCCGAGGCTCGACGACGGGGAGCCGCCCGCACCCGGCCCTCCGGCGGTCGGGGGCGACGGCTCGCCGGCCCCGGCGATACGGTGTGGCGCGTGGACGAGTCGAACATCGGGGCCTTGCGGGCCGTCACGGTCGACGGAGTGGCCCTGGCCTATCGCGTCGCCGGCGACTCGACCGACCCACCCATGGTGCTGCTGCACGGCCTCGGCGAGGACGAACGCGACTGGCACGGCGTCCTGGCCGCGCTCGCCGCCAGGCACCGGGTGTACGCGCTGGACCTGCGCGGCCACGGCCGCAGCGACCACCCCGGCCGGTACTCGCTCGAGTCGATGCGCGACGACCTCATCGGGTTCCTCGACGCGGTGGGGGTCGAGCGGTGCGTGGTGATCGGCCACTCTATGGGTGGGGCCGTGGCGATCCTGCTCGCCGAGGCCGCCCCGCACCGACTCACCCACCTGATCCTGGAGGACGTGGCAGCACCCCGACCGGGCGCTCTCGAACGGCCGCCCCTGCCCCCGCCGGACGCGCCCACGCCGTTCGACTTCGCCGCCGTCAACGCCATCCGCGCCCAGCTCAACGACCCCGACCCGGCCTGGTGGGACCGTACCGACGCCGTCCACGTGCCGACCCTGGTGGTCGGCGGCGGCCCGGACAGCCCCATCCCGCAGCAGCTGCTCGCGGAGATGGTCGACCGGATGCCAGACGCCACCCTCGTCACGATCCCGGCCGGGCACGACGTGCACGCCAGCCGGCCGGCGGAGTTCCTGGCCGCGGTCGACGGCTTCCTCGCCGCCCGCGCCCGGCACTGAACCGCCCGACCTGTGGCGTCCGCCCGCCGAGGCCCGCAGCCGGCGAGCGGTCCGGCGCTGCCCCGCCGGACCGGCACGGAGACCGCACTAGTCTTGCCCGACGGGTCCGGGTCGAAGGGGGCAGGCGTGATGGGGGAGCGGTCGATGCGGGAGGCCGCAGCGCTGTTGGCGCAGGCGCGCCGCATCGTGATCTTCACCGGCGCGGGCGTCTCCGCGGAGAGCGGGGTGCCGACCTTCCGCGACGCCCTCACCGGCCTGTGGCGCAGCTTCGACGCGCAGCGGCTTGCCACGCCGGAGGCGTTCCGCGAGGATCCCGCGCTGGTCTGGGGCTGGTACGAGTGGCGACGCGCCACCGTGCGGCGGGCCCGCCCGAACGCCGGTCACGTGGCCGTGGCCGCGATCGAGGCACGCCTGCCCGGCGCGGTGGTCGTCACGCAGAACGTCGACGACCTGCACGAGCGCGCCGGCTCGGTCGCGCCGATCCACCTGCACGGCAGCCTCTTCGCGCCGCGCTGCTCGGCCTGCTCCCATCCGGCGCCGACGCCGGACGATGCTGCCGAGGAACCGGACGACGGCCGACGCGGGCCTCCGCCCCGGTGCGCGCGCTGCGCGGGCCCCGTCCGGCCCGGGGTGGTGTGGTTCGGTGAGGCGTTGCCGACCGCCGCGTTGCAGGCCGCCGTGGAGGCGGCGTCCACCTGCGATCTGCTGGTGACCGTGGGCACCTCGGGCCTGGTGTATCCCGCCGCCGAGATCCCCCAGGTGGCTGCCCGCTTCGGCGCCACCGTGCTGCAGGTCAACCCGCAGGAGACGCCCCTGGACGCCGTGTCCGACGTGAACCTGCGCGGTCCGGCCGCCCAGGTGCTTCCCGCTCTCGTGCACGCCGCCTGGGGTGCCGACCCGGCGTGACGGCGCGCGGGCGCATCCGGTGCGGGACGCCGGCCCGGGCCCGTGTCGCGGGCCTGCGCCCCGGTCGCCGGTTCAGCCGCACCAGGGCCGGCGGTACCGCTGACGTAGACTGTCGGCGGTCCAGCACCGGCCAACCGACACGCGCCGGCTGGCGGCGGCGAGGGTGTTGCTGTGTCACGGAGGCGCTCCGTCGAGGTCGGACGTGGCGCAGTCGCCGGACGGGGCGGGAGAGGTGAGGTGGCTGTGCGCGGTCCTGCGATGACGGACGTGGCTCGCCTCGCAGGCGTCTCGCACCAGACGGTGTCCCGGGTCCTCAACGGGCACCCGAACGTACGCGAGCAGACCCGGCTGCGGGTCCAGGCGGCCATCGCCGAACTCGGCTACCGGCCCAACCGCGCGGCGCGGGCGCTGGTCACCGGCCGGTCCCAGGTGATCGGGGTGGTCGCGCAGAACACCACCCTCTACGGCCCGGCCTCGCTGCTGGCGGCCCTGGACCAGGCGGCGGCCGAGGCGGGGTTCGCGGTCAGCGTCGGCAGCGTGAGCGACCTCGACGACCAGTCCATCTCGGCGGCGGTGGAGCGGCACCTCGCGCACCGGGTCGCCGGCATCGTGGTGATCGCGCCTGTCGAGTCGGCGGGGGAGGCCCTCGAACGGCTCCCCAAGGACGTTCCGCTGGTCACCGTCGACGGCGACCCGAGCCGCCCGGTGCCCCTGGTCACGGTCGACCAGGTCGCCGGTGCCCGGGCCGCCACGCAGCACCTTCTCGACGCCGGGCACCGGACGGTCTGGCATGTCTCCGGCCCGCCGGACTGGTTCGACAGCGCCGGCCGGATCGAGGGGTGGCGGGAGACGTTGCAGGCGGCGGGCGCCGAGCTGCCGCCGGTGCTGCCGGCGGACTGGTCGGCGGCAGCGGGGTACCGGTGCGGACAGATGTTGGCCCGGATGCCCGAGGTCACCGCGGTCTTCACCGCCAACGACCACCTGGCGCTCGGTGTGCTGCGGGCGCTGCACGAGCACGGCCGGCGGGTGCCTGACGACATCAGCCTGGTGGGCTTCGACGACGTGCCGGAGGCGGCGTACTTCATCCCGCCGCTGACCACCGTGCGGCCCGACTTCGCCGCGGTCGCCCGGGCGAGCCTGGACCTGCTGCTGGCGCAGATGGAATCCGACGTCGCCGGCCCGCTGCGGCAGACGGTCGCGCCCTCCCTGGTCTCCCGTCGCAGCGTCGCCGCCCCGCCACGGCGCTGATCCCGCCGGAGATCCATCACCACCTGGGCCGCCGCGACGTCGCCCTGTACGTCGAGCGCCACGACGGCTCGACGCTCTTCCGCGGCGCCCCGACCGCGCGTCCGACACCTGCCACCGGGAGCAGGCGGTCCGCGAGCCGGCGTGCGGGGGCTGCATCGGCCAGTGTCTATTGACAGGAGAGCCGCCTCGGACCGACGCTGAGAGAGCGCTCTCTCAGGCCGCCCACCACCCCGAGGAGGACCTTTCGTGAAACTTCGAAGAAGGCTGCTCGCCGCCGTGTCCGCGCTGGTCGCCGCCGTCCCGGTGACCCTCGCCGCAGCCCCCGCCCACGCCGTCGGCCCCGCGCTGCTGCCCGTCACGGTCACCAACAGCACCGGCCGGGGCGAGGCCGTCCACCTGTACGTGATCGGCGTGCAGCTCTCCAGCGGCCGCCTCGGCTACGTCAACCAGGGCGGCACCTTCGTTCCGTGGTCGGGCGGGCAGCTCCCGCCGTCGCCCGCGCCGGACGCGTCGATCCCGGGGCCCGGAAACGGCGGCAGCACGACCATCCGGTTCCCGCGCGGGTTCTCCGGCCGCGTCTACTTCTCCTTCGGGGAGAAGCTCAAGTTCTTCCTCACCCCGGACGGCCTCGTGCAACCCGCCCCGTGGGCGGCCGGCGACGCCAACCGCGACATCCTGTTCGACTGGAGCGAGTTCACCTACAACGACGCCGGACTGTGGCTCAACAGCTCACAGGTCGACATGTTCGCGGTGCCGCACGCGGTCACGGTGACCGGTGCCACCGGCGTCACCAAGCGCACCGGCGACGTCGTCGCCGGGGGCCGCAACGCGATCATCGAGGGCGTCCGGTCCCAGCCGGGCTGGGCCAACACGGTCCACACCCGATCCGACGGGACCGTGTTGCGGGTTCTCGCGCCCGGCAAGGCGGCCGGCGCAGGCCTGTTCAGCGCCACCTACCTGGACTCCTACATCGCGTCGGCCTGGAACGCGTACACGACCAGGACGCTGACCGTGGTGCCGTTCGCCGACCAGCCGAACACCCGCTACTTCGGCCGGACCTCGGGCAACGTCATGACCTTCACCAACAGCGCCGGTCAGGTGGTCGCCTCCTTCAACCGGCCCTCCTCGGCGAGCGTCTGGGGCTGCGACGGGGACCTGCCCGCACCCAACGACCCGGTCGTCGGCCCGATCTCCCGGACGCTCTGCGCCGCGCTGAACCGGGGCACGCTCGGCACCATCGACACCCAGCCCAGCACCGACGCCGCCCAGTTCTACCGCAACAACCCGACGAACCACTACGCCCGCGTCATCCACGCCAACATGACCGACGGCAGGGCGTACGCCTTCGCCTTCGACGACGTCGGCGCGTTCGAGTCCCTGGTCCACGACGGCGACCCCCGCGCGGCCGGAATCGTCCTGAGCCCGTTCGGCGCCGGGAGCGGCGGACCTGGGAACCCCGGCACCGGGGTGCCCGTGCTGAGCAACTGGAACAACAAGTGCATCGACGTGCCGAGCTCGAACTTCGTCGATCGGGCGCAGTTGCAGATGTGGAACTGCAACGGCACCGCCGCGCAGAAGTGGACGTTCACCGGCGACACCCTGCGCAGCCAGAACGACAAGTGCATGGACGTCGACAACGGCGCGACCGGCAACGGCGCGGTCGTCCAGCTCTACACGTGCAACGGCACGGGCGCGCAACGGTTCACCCTGACCGCGGCCGGTGACCTGGTCAACATCCAGGCCGGCAGGTGCGTCGACATCCGGGACTGGAACAGCGCCGACGGCGCGAAGCTCCAGCTCTGGGACTGCGCGGGCACCGCCAACCAGAAGTGGCGCAAGGGCTGACCCGCCCGGCGGATGGCGGCGACCCGTCGCCATCCGTCCCGGCCCGGACCGTCGGGGCGACCGACGTCCGTCGCGCCCGCTGTGCCATCGTGGTCCTGCCGTCGGAGCGCCGGACGTCGGCACCCGGCAGGTGCCACGACGCCGCCGCGCCGGCGGTGGCGTCGACGGGAAGGGGAGCGGCGATGGGGGAGCAAGGGTCCGGGCCGCTCAGCGGCATCCTCGTGGCCGACTTCTCCCGGATCCTCGCCGGACCGTACGCGACCATGCTCCTCGCCGACCTCGGCGCCGAGGTGGTCAAGGTCGAGGGGCCCGGCGGGGACGACACCCGGACCTGGCTGCCGCCCGTGCGGGAGGGCACCTCCACCTACTACCTCGGCGTCAACCGCAACAAGCGGTCCATCGCCCTCGACCTCGCCGACGCCGACGACCTGGCCGTCGCCCGGGAACTGGCCCGCCGCGCCGACGTCATGATCCAGAACTTCCGGCCCGGCGGACTGCGGCGCTTCGGCCTCGACTACGACAGCGTCGCCGCCGTCAACGAGCGGATCGTCTACGCCTCGATCAGCGGGTTCGGCGCCGGCGCCGGCGCCAACCTGCCCGGCTACGACCTCGTGGTCCAGGCCGCGTCCGGCCTGATGAGCCTCACCGGCGAGCCGGACGGTCCGCCCTACAAGGCCGGGGTCGCCGTGTTCGACGTGATCGCGGGCCTGCACGCCGCCGTCGGCGTCCTCGCCGCGCTGCACCACCGCGACCGCTGCGGCACCGGCCAGCACGTCGAGGTGGACCTGCTCTCCTCCGCGCTGTCCGGCCTGGTCAACCAGACCAGCGGCCACGTCGCCGGCGGCGCGACGCCGTTCCGGATGGGCAACGGGCACCCGAGCCTGTTCCCGTACGAGCCGCTGCCCACCGCCGACGGCGACCTCGTCGTCATCGCCGGCAACGACGGCCAGTTCCGCAAGCTGTGCCAGGTCCTCGGCCTGCCCGAACTGCCCGACGACCCCCGGTTCGGGCGCAACCAGGACCGCACGGTCAACCGGGAGGCCCTGCGGCCCCTCCTGGTCGCGCGACTGGTCCTGCGCAGCCGCGACGAGTGGTTCCGGGACCTGCGCGCGGCGGGCGTGCCGTGCGCCCCGATCAACACGGTCGCCGGGGGCGTCGACCTGGCGCGGGAACTGGGGCTGGACCCGGTCGTCACCACCGGCGGCGTGCCCGGCATCCGCCACCCGATCGGCCTGAGCGCCACCCCGGCGCGCTACGACCTGCCGCCGCCGGGCCTCGACGAGCACGGCGACGAGATCCGGAACTGGCTGGCCGGCTGACGCCCGCCCGAGCGCTTCACGCCTGCACGCCCGGCTGACGTCCACTCGCCTGGCTGACGCCCGCCTGGCTGACGCCCGTCCCCGTCCGGCCGGCTGTCGGACCCCGCCCGGCTGCCGCGTCCCGTCCGCGTGTTCCGGCGGAGGGGGCGTCGGCGAGCAGCGTCACCGCCGCAACCCGGCCGCGTGAAGAACGCGTCAAGAAACGCGCCGCCGCCGTCATGATCGCGTGATGACCCCTGTCCCTCGCGCGGGCCCGGAGTTTCGATTGCCCGGCACGGCCGGAAGGCGGTCGTGACGAGCGGTTCCGGCAGAGGAGTCAGTGTGTCCGACGTGGTGTTCGTCCTGGTGGCGGTGGGGCTGTTCGCCGCACTCGCCCTCGTGGTGAGGGGCGTGGAGAAGCTGTGAACGTCGTCGATGCCGTCGGCCTGGGGCTGGCGCTGGGCCTGGGTGTGTTCATGGTGGTCGCGCTGCTGTTCCCGGAGCGCTTCTGATGTCCGCCACGACAGCCGGCGCACTCTTCGTCCTGTCCCTGGTGGCGGCCCTGGTCGTCGTCCACCGCCCGTTCGGCGACCACCTGCACCGGGTGGTCGCCGGAACGCGCCGGCCAGCAGCGCGGGCATCGTACGTCGAAGTCGCATGGCATTCCTCCTCGTCGATGGCGGGAGGCTACCAATTAACTTTGTTAAATGTAAGCGGCGGAGCGGAGGCGGCGTGCCGGCGAGGCCGTCGCGGGGCGGCCGGCGGCTGCCGGAGGAAGCCGGTAAAACTTTTCGCCAATATCGACGATGGCTGTGGAGCTAATCTCCGGACCGGGATACCCTCCGGTGGACACCTGCCGTCCATCGTGGAGGAGATCGAGCATGCGTAAGTTGATGTCGGCGGTCGGAGCCGGAGCGATGCTGACCGTGGGGCTGCTCGCCGGCGCGAGCCCGGCGCAGGCGGCGAGCTGCACGCTCGTGCAGTCCGAGATCTACAACGGGGCCAACATCATCGCCTGGTCGCAGGGCCTGCAGGGCTGCTCCGGCGACGTCTACTGGGAGATCCAGTCGGGCGACGCCGGCGGCTGGCAGGTCGCGCAGAGCGGCACCACGCACTACGCCAACGAGGTGCAGAGCTACTACGGCGACGTCGAGCTGCCGTGTTACCTGCGGGTCTACGCGAAGTTCGGCACCCAGGAGAAGCTGACCCAGCCCGCGCGCAACAACAACTGCGCCGGCTGACGACCGGGTCGGACGGGGCGTGGTGCGCGCCCCGTCCGACCCGGACTCCCGCAGCGGTTACGCGGCGGGATACCGCGTGACGTAGACGGGCTCGCCCACCCGCGTCGTGTCGGCCGCCGCGCCCACTCCGTTGACCACGTGGTCGATCGTGCCGGCGCTCAGGTTCACGGTCATGACGTGGTGCAGCCTGACGCCCGGGGCGACGGGGACCTCGAAGCCGTTCTCCGTGCGGATCGACGGGTTGTTCTGGTTGAACACGTACACCCCGCCGCCGTGCAGCGTGTGGTGCCGCACCCGGTCGCCGACCTTGTACCCGGCCCAGCCCTCGACGGCGCCGTTCATCCAGTCGGCCTGCGTCGGCGGGTCGTACGGCAGCTCGTTCTGGTAGAGGATCGTCGTGCCGTGCTCACCGTTCCAGACCGTGTTGTACCGCTGGAAGTGCTCGACGAACAGGCCGGTGGCCGTCACGTGGTCGCCGTTGATGACGGCGCCGTAGCGACCGGTGTTGGTCCGCCAGCGGTCGGTGTCGCCGTTGACGCCCTCGGTGAAGCCCTCGACGCCGTGGTCCCCGCGCCACACCCAGGTGTGGTCGATCAGGACGTGGTCGGCGTTGACCTCCAGCGCGGTGTGCGTCCTGCCGATGTGCGGCCCGCCGACGCGGAAGTACACGTCGGAGAGCGTGATCGGGTTGCGCGGGGTGCTGGCGTTGCGACCGTGCTCGCGCCCCACCCGCAGCAGCACCGGCGACTCGGCCGGGCCGGCGTCGATGGTCACCCCGGCGACGACGACGCCGGGCACGCCGGCGACGTCCAGCGGTACGGCGCCGTGCACGGCGGTGAGCGTGGCGTGACCGATGCCGAGCACCACGGTGTCGGGCCGCCGGACCTCGATGCTGCGGGCGATGTCGTACACGCCGGGGGTGAGCAGCAGGTGCTTGCCGCGGGCCAGCTGGCTGTTGATGACGTGCACCGGATCGGACGGCTTGGCGATGAAGAAGTCCCGGATGCCGATGGTGCGCCCCGGCGTCATGCCGTCACCCCAGGAGATGCCCCGGCTGTCTCGCCGGACGGCAGGGACGCGGACCTGGTAGCGGCCCCGGTCGTCCATGAACAGGTACGGCTTCTCCCTGCTGAGGGGCGTGGTGTCCAGCGTGGTGTACGGCGGGTCGGGGAAGTCGGCGTCGTCGGGGGCGCCCACGGTGCCGGCGAAGACCTGGTTCCACACCGCGTTCGACCAGCTCTCGACCTCGCTGTTGCGGGTCAGCCACTGCTGCTGGGAGCCGTTGGTGGTGGCGGGCAGCCGGGAGTCGGCGATGAAGCCGCCGCTGGCGTACTGCGGGCCGGCGGTGCAGTAGTCCATCAGGGACAGGCCGCCGCCGCTGATGTCGAGGCGGCGCATGGAGACCGCCTGGGAGACCGCCCAGAAGTTCGCCGAGGAGCGGCAGCCGTCCTGGCCGGTGGCGTTGACGGACAGCGACAGGTTGGACAGGGTGCGCCAGAAGTTGACCAGGGCGATGCAGTTGCCGGTCCCGCCGCCTTCGAGGCAGCGGTTGTAGGTCTCGATCTTGCCGTTGACGGTGACGTCGGTGGGGGAGGCGCCCAGGCCGGAGACCTCGGTGTAGTAGCCGACCTTCACGTGCAGGGGCTGCGTGTCCGTACCGTAGCTGCCGGGCTTGAAGAGGTACGCGTGCCGCGCGGAGCCCATCTCGGCGTCGACCTGCCGGGCGTGCGCCGCGTCGAGGGTCGCCTGGATCTCGGCGACCGGTGTGTCGGGGTCGAAGATCGTCACGTTGGGCCCGAAGTCCGGGGCGCCGTGCCGGGCCGGTCCGGCCGCTGCGGCCGTGCCGGTGGTGCTGGCGACGGCCGTCAGCACCAGGCCGAGGGCGAGCGTCCGGCGGAGCCGCCGTCGCGCGTCGGGGGACTGCATTCTCATCGTTCGTCCTCTCCGCCGGCCGGGCGCGGGTGCCGGGCTCGGCGACGTGGTGGGGAGGTGTTCCGGCACGGCGCGGGTGGGCGCGCCGATGGCCGGCTCGCGGTCGTCGTCGACCTGCCTCGTGGGGCGGCGGCGGGGGACGACGCCCTTGTGAGAGCGCTCTCTCGCCATCGCGACTTCCATCACGGCGTGAAAGAAGGGTTGGCATGTTTCTACCCTGTCGATCCGCCGGGCGCTACCGCTGCGTGCTGACGGATCCCACTCCCGCCAGACGCGGCCGCCAGGCCGGTGGCGGGTTAGCCGTGCCCGGCCGGCCGGTGGAGCGGCTGCACGAGCACCGGTCGGTACCCGGCCTCGGGCGGCAACGCCACGCCTTCCACCAGACCGCTGCGAAGGTGCAGCCGCACCAGGGGCAGACCGAACTCGTTGCGTCCGTGGTCGGCCGGGACGAGCACGTGCTCCGGGCTCTCCCAGACCGGCCCGCCCGGGACCGGGCTGGTCGCGCTGCCGCCGGGCAGCGGCAGCATCCGGGGTCGGTCGGGGTGTGCCGGGTCGTACAGACGCAGGCCCGGCGGCGCGTACACCCAGGAGTACAACTGCCGGCCGCCGGGCACGAGGGCGGCGGCCGGGTCCGCGGGCAGCGGAACGACACCGCCGTCGGGCCGGATGAGCAGCGCCGGGTGGCTCCGGTCACGGGCCAGCGCCACACCGCTGTACGGGTCGACCTGGCGCAGCGCGTGCGGCAGCGGCTCCGGCTTCTCGCCCGGCGTCCAGCGCACCGAGGCCGCGCCGCCGTCGACGCTGGCGTACACGGCCCCGTCGTGGATCCCGACGGCGGAGAGAGCGTCGGCCTCGTCCCACGGCATGCTCTGCCGGGAACCGTCGGCGAGGTCGACGAGGTGCAGCCGATGCCGGGAGCGTCGACCGACGTGGTACTCCACGGCGGCCAGCCGGTCGCCGGCCGCGTCCAGGACGGCCCGCCAGCCCATGCTCGTGCCGAGCAGGACGAACTCGCCGTCGGGGCGCACCAGCGCGGTCTGGGTGCTGCTGAGCAGCACGGTGCCGTGCCGGCTCTGCATGGCCTGCGCCACCTGGACCCCCGGCCAGCGCGCCAGCACCACCGGGGCGTCGTCGCGCCACACGACCAGCTCGCCCCCGGAGCCGACGAATCCGGCGCGGGGCGGTGGCCCGGGAGGTAGCGCCAGCGGACGGGTCTCCAGGGTGGACGACAGGCGGCTGCTCGTCGTGACCCACGCCATGGTCGGACCGCTGACCCCTGGCGGCCGTGCGGTGCCGCCGGGACCGGCGTGCGGGCCGGGCCCGGCATCGCTCGCAGCGGTGGCCACGGTGCCGCGCAGCCGCCCGAGGCCGGTCGGTCGGCTCACCGGCTGCGGCGGTGGTTGCCGGGGCGCGCGCGGGGTCGGCTGGACGACCAGTGTCAACGGCCCGTCAGTGCTGTCGAAGGGGGCGAGCAGCCCGTCGCCGACGGCGTGGCGCAGGATCGCCCGGACGGCGTCCGGCGTGCTGAGCAGCCGATCGGCGAGCCAGTCGATGGTGACGGTCGCAGCGCCCTCGCGCGCCCACAGCAGCAACGACAGCAGGTCCGAGGTGGCGTACCGGAAGTGCGCGGAGGGACCGCCGCCGCGGGTGCGCAGGGCCGGCTGGGCGAGGTCGTCCTCGCTGAGCAGCGGGCTGCTGCGCGCGATCCACCGAGGTGGCTCCGGGCTGGCGGACACGGGCCAGAACCGCAGCAGGTAGCTGTCGCCCTCGTCGGCCGGTCGCCGGCAGAAACGCAACCGGTAGAGGCCCGGTTCCCCCAGGCGGAACGAGTCGCGGGGGGAACCGCCGGTCACCATCGCCAGGCCGACCGTCCCGCCGGTGGCGAAGGGCGTCTCGACGACATCGGCCCAGCCGTCGTCCTCGGGCGCAGGTGCGTCGTGGCTTTCGAGCCGCACCTCGTGGTAGCGGTCCGACGCGCGGCCGTCGATCCAGCCGTCCCCGGCGCGGGCGATTGAGCCGCACGGCTGAGTCTTCACCGCGTATTCGCGCAGCAGCTCGTCGACCCGCGCCCGCGCCGGACCCCACGGGTCCGCCTCGCGCAGCAGGAACGTGCCGTACTCCGGCCGGTATTCGCGGTCCTCGAAAGCCCGTAACAGTGCCACCGTCATTCCTCCCCGTCGCGCCCCGGCACGCTACCGACCGCCTCCGACGTCTTGTCGCCTCCGTGATCCGTCGGGGAGCGGAGCCGGCCACTCACCCGTCGACGACCAGGCGGATCCTCACGGTGTCGCCCACCGCCAGCCCTTCGGCCCGTCGCACGGCCGCCTTCACCGGCACGATGTATCGTCCGTCCTTGGGGAACAGGGACGTGCTCCAGCGGGTTTCCCCGATCCGCGCCGCGACGGGGATCATGCCCCAGCCGTAGCTCACCCCCGCAGACCTCGCGGCCAGCTCCTGGCAGCCCTCTTCCGGAACGGTGACGAAGTGCCATGGCGCGGGGCCTCTCCAGAACCACAGCTCGCCGCTCAACTCCAGGTCCATCGGCCCAGCATAGGAACGGGGACCGACTCTTTCGGACGGGTGAGGCGCCGCTCGGCGACGCCGGCGACCTGGCCGGGCAGCCGGAGACCGAGCCCGGGTTCGCGGTGACCCGCGCGCCCGCCGGCCCGGCGGCACTCGCGTCGTCAGCGCCGATGGGGCAGCATGCACCCGTGCTCCTGATCGTTCCATCGGACCCGCTACGACCGCGGCACCCGGACGCCCACTTCGCGCCGGAGGCCCGCGCCGCCCGGGAGGCCGGCGTCGAGGTCGCCGTCGTCGACCACGACGCGTTGGCCCGTGGTGAGGACGTGTCGCGGGCGGTGTCGCGGGTGACGGCCGAGGGCGTCGCGGTCTACCGCGGCTGGATGCTGCGCAGCGAGCGGTACGCCGCCTTCGCGGACGCGTTGGCCCGACGGGGCGTCAGCCTGCGTACGAGCGGCGAGCAGTACCGGCGCGCCCACGAGCTGCCGGGCTGGTACCCGGACCTGGTCGAGCTGACGCCACGCTCGGCGTGGACGGTCGGCACCGAGCGTGCCGAATTCGACCGGGCGAGGCGTGCGCTCGGCGGCGGGGCGGCGGTGCTGCGCGACTTCACCAAGTCGATGAAGCACCACTGGCACGAGGCGGCGTTCATCCCGGATCTCGACGACGGCGATGCCGCCTGGCGGGTCGCCAGCCGCTTCCTCGACCTGCGCGGCGAGGACCTCGTCGGCGGCCTGGTGCTGCGCCGGTTCGAGCGGTTCAGCACCGCCGAGGTCCGCACGTGGTGGGTCGACGGCGCCTGCGTCCTCGTCGGCGCCCATCCCGACAGTCCGCACGACACGCCGCCGGAGGCGTTCGACGCGGGCCCGGTGAGCGGTTCGGTGGCGGCGCTGGGGCTGCCGTTCGTGACCGTGGACCTGGCCCTGCGCGCCGACGGCGTCTGGCGGATCGTCGAACTCGGTGACGGGCAGGTCAGCGACCGACCGTCCACCATCGACCCGGCCGCTCTGGTCGACGTCCTGCGTCGCGGATCCTGACCTCCGAAACTTCCGGTGCTCCGGTCGACGTCGGCCCGGCTCGCGGGCAGGGCGTGAGCCTGCCCGAGGCGACGATGTGGCGCGCATCCGTCGGAAGAATCCGATAACCGGGCGTTGAGGTTCCGGACATGTTCCGATACGGTCCGATGGAAGGGCTTCGATCAACTCACGGTGTCGAGGATGCTGACGGCGGCGTGGTCTCCGGGCGACCACCCCACCGGCCCCACACCGTGGCGGGCGGTTGCCGAGGCGGCCTTCTCATCCAATCGGCTCATCGAAAGGCTCTGCCATGGACAACATGCTCGCCCGTGCCAGCGGGCGCCCGGTGACCCGCCGGCGGCCACGCGTCGCGCTGGCGTCGGTCGTGGTCGGTCTCGCCGTCGCCGCCACGACGGTCGCGGTGGCGTCCGGCGCCAGCGCCGGCACGACCCTGGGGACGTCCGCCGCCGAGAAGGGGCGTTACTTCGGCGCCGCGGTCGCCGCCCACAAGCTCTCCGACACCACGTACGTGGGGATCCTCAACCGGGAGTTCAACTCGGTCACCCCCGAGAACGAGATGAAGATCGACGCCACCGAGCCGCAGCAGGGGCAGTTCACCTTCGGCAACGCCGACCGGATCGTCAACCACGCGCGCGCCAACGGGATGAAGGTGCGGGGGCACACGCTGGCCTGGCACTCCCAGCAGCCCGGCTGGATGCAGAACATGAGCGGCTCCGCCCTGCGTTCCGCAATGCTGAACCACGTCACCCAGGTCGCCACCTACTACCGCGGCAAGATCGACTCCTGGGACGTGGTGAACGAGGCGTTCGCCGACGGCGGCAGCGGGGCCCGCCGCGACTCGAACCTGCAACGCACCGGCAACGACTGGATCGAGGTGGCGTTCCGCGCCGCGCACGCCGCCGACCCGACCGCCAAGCTGTGCTACAACGACTACAACACCGACGACTGGACACACGCCAAGACCCAGGCCGTCTACAACATGGTCCGCGACTTCAAGGCCCGGGGCGTGCCGATCGACTGCGTGGGCCTCCAGTCGCACTTCAACAGCGCCTCGCCCTACCCGGGCAACTACCGCACCACGCTGTCCAGCTTCGCGGCGCTCGGCGTCGACGTGCAGATCACCGAGCTGGACATCGAGGGCTCCGGCGCCAGCCAGGCCACCGCGTACCGCAATGTGGTCAACGACTGCCTCGCCGTGGCCCGCTGCACCGGCATCACCGTGTGGGGCATCCGGGACACGGACTCCTGGCGGGCCAGCGGCACCCCGCTGCTCTTCGACGGCAGCGGCAACAAGAAGCCGGCGTACACCGCCACCCTCGACGCCCTCAACGGCGGCACCACTCCGCCGCCCACCACGGCGCCCCCGACCACCCCGCCGCCCACCACCCCGCCGCCGTCCGGCGACTGCGCCGCGACGGTGTCGCTGAACTCGTGGAACGGCGGCTTCGTCGCCACGGTACGGGTCACCGCAGGCGCTGCGGCGATCAACAGCTGGGCGGTCGCCCTCACGCTGCCGGGCGGCGCGACGATCACCAACACGTGGAGCGCGCGCGCCACCGGGACCAGCGGTGCCGTGACGTTCCGCAACGTCGACTACAACGGCCGACTCTCCGCCGGAGCCACCACGGAGTTCGGCTTCCAGGGCACCGGGACCGGCCCGACCGGCACGCCCACCTGCACCGCGAGCTGACCCGTCGGCGGCCCGGCGGGGGAAACTTCGCCGCCGGGCCGCCGACGCACGCACCTCTTGTTCCACCCCGTGTGGCGCAGCGGTTCGACACGGAGGGGCGGGCGTATCCCGCCCCTCCGCCGTCGTCACCCAGGCGCCCGCCACCACCGCCTTCGCTCGACGTCAGGGGAGGGTGCGGCCTACGTGTCGCGGAGGCGAGCGAGCGTGTCTTCGATCCGTTCCTGTAGCAGCTCGTCGGCCCAGACGATGTCATCCGCGGAACTGCCCACGCCGGAGCGGTCGTCGCGGTCGAGGAGTTCCTCCAGGGCGGGGATCGTCTCGACCGCCCGCAGCTCCAGGATGATCGCGAGGGCGAACCGGCCGCCGTAGTCGACGACTCCGCGGGTCAGCGGCTCAACCAGCTCCGCCGTCTGTACGCCGAGTCGAGCGAGGGCTCGGGCGGCGGACAGTCTGCTCCAGCGGTCGCCCAGACGGTCGCGCAGCTGCGGTTCCAGGTGGGCGACCGTTGCCGGGGAGGCGTACGCGAGGTCGGCGATGAGATCGGCGGCATGACGCGCGGGGGTGTCTCCGGCGACGAGCACGGCCTCCACCGTCGGCAGTACGCCCGCCGGCCCGGTTACGGCAGCCACCATCCGCGCCGCCAGGACCTGTCGCTCCCGCTGCGGGTGGATCCGGTCGGCGCTGCCGGTCAGCTGCGCGGACGCGACGGGCAGCAGCGGCGCCAGGGCCTCGCCGAGCTCACCGACGCCCGACATGGAGGTCCATGGCACCCGTGCGTCTCCGGTCAGGATGGCGTGCAGGGCGTCGAGCACCACGTCGGTGTCCCCGGTCAGCCGCCGGACGGCCAGGGCCGCTTGCAGGTCGCCCGTCCGCACCGCCTGGTTCCGCCAGTGCGGGACGGCGGCGTGCTCGTCGTGACCCGACACGAGGAGCGCCCCAGCGACCTGCGGACCGGCGTGCGGCATGGCGGCGAGCAGGTCCGGCACGAGCGCGGTGGCGTCCGCACCCCAGTGCCCGACCAGCCCCGCCAGCACCTCGGCGTACGCCGGATGGCTGACCAGTCGGCCCCGGACAGCGGCCAGGACCTCCGGTGTGCAGCGGACCGCGCCGGGGGTGAACCGGAATTGGTGGCCCCTGGCGGCTGCCGCACACACCGGCTCGACCCAGCGCGGATCGCCGAGCCGCTGCAACGTCTCGACCGCCCGGTACTCGACGGTGAAGCCCGGTTCTCCGGCGGAGTCGGGAAAGCCGCCAGCGACCTCGGCCAGCACATCGGCGAACTGCCCCGCGGCCGCACCCGCTTGGCGCAGCACGTCGATGACCCCGTCACGAACGTCAGGATCCGGGTCGTCGAGCAGCGGCGCCACTAGTGGTACGAACGCCGGCGGCGCCGCGCGCCGGGCATCGCAGCGCCTGCTCAACGCCCAGAGCCCGGACGTACGGGTTCCCGGCTCGGTGGAGCGCAGCAGGTGCTCGACGACCGCGACCGCCACCGGGGCGGACGGCGCGACCACGATCTCCTCCGACCACTCACCTCCGCGACTCCAGGCCCAGGTGACGCCTGCGTCGTCGTCGATCGCGGCCACCAGGGCGGGGATCGTGCCCGCCGGCCAGTCCAGGTGCGCACGGAGCAACGCCAGCGCGGCGGCCACCCTGACCCGCGGGTCACCGTGCAGCGCCGCGTCACCCAGCACCGTTTCCGCGCCAGCGGAATCCACCTCGCCCAACGCGAGCGCCAGCGCCGCCCGCGCCGCCGGATGCTCCTCCACCGCCCACCGCCGCCACAACGGCTCGGCACCCACCCCCGCCTTCGTCGCGGCGTAGGCCGCGGCCTCGCGGACCTGTGGGTCGGCGTCGTCGAGCAGGGCCACGAGAAGCTCCAGTTGGCCGGTGACGGCCGCCCGTACCCGTGTGAAGGCGGCGCCGTAGGCGTGCCGGTCGTCGGCCAGCATGCCCAGCATCCAGGCGAGGTCGGATCGGCAGCTCGTGGCCCCGGCGGCAAGCTCCGCGAGGAACGGCACCGCGGCCACCGTGGCCGGGTAGACCGTGCCCTGATGGAAGATGCTGCCGTGCAGGTCGGCGATCGCCGCCGAGGCGACCTCGCCGTCCTCGGAGCCAGCCTTCCGCAGCAGTTCCGGTGTGTCGAGCCCGCTGCCGTAGGCATGTGACAGCTCGTCCCAGGCAACAGCGTCAAGACCTTCGAGCACGCGCGCAGCCTACGTGCCCGTCCGCGATGGGCGCCGACCCCACCAGAGTCGCGGACCGGCCCGCTGATATTCAGGTACAGGTCGAGATTGCGGTGCGGTGCCGCCGACGGTCGAGAGGGGGCGGTGCGGCACGGTCCCGATCGGACGCCGGTCGTCGGCGGCTACGCGCCGACCCGCCGACCCGCTGCTGTACGGCGACGAGACCAGGGCGCTCTCACCGCTCATGTGGGTGACGGGGAAGCTTCCCCTGGACACCAGCCTGTTCATCGGCTCGACCGCACTGCTTCCCTGCATGATCTACTTCGGGACCGGGAAGCGTGGCAGGGGCGGCGACCGACACTAGCGGCGGGTCCCCGGCACCGAGGAGCGGAGCATCGGGCGGACCGCCCTGCCGGTCAGCCGGCGCCGAAGCAGACGAAGGCGGCGGCGGTGGCATGGGCGGCACCACCACCGGCGGTGCCGAACGCACGCTGGGCCTCGGCGAGCGCCACCGCCGGCGGAGCACCGGCACGCATCCGCCGGTGCAGGTCCAGCATCAGCGCGGTGGTCAGGTCGGCCGGCACCGGCAACACGGTGGCGATCAGGCTGCGGGTGCCCAGGGCCAGCAGCACGGCGGTGAAGCCCATCACCTCGTCGCCCGGCCGGACGCCGGAGAGGCCGGAGTCGCAGGCGGAGAGCACCACGCAGCCCGGTGGGCGGGTCAGCCGCTCCAACTCGTACGCGGTCAACGGCCCGTCGGCCAGTTCGAGGGTGGAGAAGAGCGGGTTGTCGGCGCGGAAGGCGCCGTGCGCGGCGATGTGCGCCAGCCCGGCCCCGTTCAGCGCGTCGGTGACCGCGTCGGCGGTGGCGGCGCAGCCGGTGAGGGGGCGGGAGCCGGGCAGGGCCGCGCCCAGCTGACGTACCTCGGTCTCGGCGGCGGGCAGCCGGGGCCCGGCCACCAGCACCGGCGGGCCGGCCGGGACGATCCGCCCGACGGCGCGCAACCAGACCGTCGCCGAGGGGGCCACCGTCACCGGCCGGCCGGCGCAGGTCGGCAGGCCCGACCAGGGCACGGCGTGCAGCGCGGCGATCGGGACGATCACCAGTGGCCGGTCGCGCAGCAGCCGGCGTACCGGGTCGAAGAGCTGTTGGTCCAGCGCGGTGGTGGCGAACTCGACCCCGGCCCGGGCGCTGGCCGAGTCGCCGGTGGTGACCAGCCGGCGCAGGCCGAACCGGTGCAGGCGGGCCCGGCCCAGCGCCTCGTCGAGCGGGCCGAGGTCGTGCAGGCTGGTCCGGCCGTCGCGGACCAGCACCGCGCGCAGCCGTGGCCCGTGCGCCACCAGCTCCAGCAGCACGGCGTCACCGAGCGCGGCGGCGAGGGCGGCAACCGTCGGCGGTGCCACCAGGTCGCCGCCGTCCGCGCCCCGGGCCCCGCCGTGCGCGCCCCGGGCCAGTTCGCGGATGCGCTGCTCGAGTCGGCCCTGGCTGCGCCGCAGCGCGTACCCGGGGTGCCCGGCGAGCAGCGCGTCCTCCAGGGCGGTACTGACCATCCGCAGCTCGGCCAGGGCGGCGGCCAGCTCGGGGTCCTGCGGCGGCTGCACCGCGCGCATCCGCAGGGCGTTGGCCCGCCAGCGTTCCGCCCAGGCCAGCACCTGGGCGGGCGTGCCGGTGCGGACGGCGATGTCCAGTCCCTCGGCGGCGAGTTCGTGCCCGTACGCCCCGCTGTGTGCGCGTAGCTCGGTGGCGCCCAGGGAGGCCCGGTGGCCGTCGAGCACCCCCAGCCCCCGGCGCAGGGCCCGGGCCGCCCCGCGCAGGTCCCCGTCGAGCCGGCGCCGCAGCGCGAGCGCGTACCAGCCCTGGGCCCGGTGGGGCGCGGTGCCCCGGCGGTGCGCGCGGGCCGCCACCGCCAGCAGCTCGGCCGCCAGGGCGGGCCGGCCCATGGCCTCGGCCAGCCGGGCGGCCTCGATCCGGGTGGTCAGTGCCGGCGAGGGCCAGCCGGTGGCGTCGAGCTGCCCGGCGGTGCGCACCATGGCTTTGAGCAGGGCCGTCGACCGGGTGCCCCGGGCGAACTCGGCGCGCAGTTCGACGTGCCGGGCGAAGGCGGCCCAGATGCGGCGCCCCTGGCGGCGGAACCGGGCCCGGGACGAGGCGGCGGCGGCCGCGGCGGTGTCCAGGTCACCCGCGAGCAGCGCCGCCCGGGCCCGCGCCAGCAGCGCCTCGGCGAGATCCGAGGCCATGCCACGCCGCCGCAACTCCGTCACGGCGGACGTGGCGACCTCGACCGCCTCGTCGACAAGGGGTACGGAGAGCAGCAGTTCGAAGCGGTCCAACAGCAGCGCCGGCCGGGGCACCGACAACCGGCGGTACTCGTCGCCGACGGTGGCGAAGCTGCGCAGCGCGCCCGCGACGTCGCCGCGCTGGCCGGCGGCGATGCCGATGTTCCAGCGGGCGTCGGCGGCGGCCAGGTCGAGCCCGAGCCGGCTGAAGATGGCGGCGGAGCGGAACAGGTCGTCGTCGGCGTCCCGGCTGGTGCCCCGGTGGGCGTTGAGCAGCCCACGGTTGTTGCGCGCCCGCGCCTCCAGCAGCAGGTCGCCCTCGCGCTGGGCGATCTCCACCGCGATGCCGTAGTCCCGGACCGCCTCGTCGAACCGTCCCCGGTAGTGCAGCACGACGCCCCGCTGCATCCGGGCCCGGCCGGCGTCGGCACCGGTCAGCCGGGGCAGTGCCAGGGTCACCGCGCGAAGCGCCGCGCCGGTGCGCCCGGCGTTGGCCAGGACGTACCCGAGGCTCATCCGGGCCAGTGCCCGTGCCCGGGGCGAGTCGGTGACCCGCACCGCCCGGCGCAGGTGCCGCAGGGCGCCCGGCAGGTCGTTGAGTTCCCGCAGGGCCAGCCCGATGGCGCGTTCGGCGGTGGACCGCTCGTCGGCGTCGGGGTGACCGGCGGCGAGGACCTGGCGGGCGATCGCGATGGCCTCGCGGGGGTAGCGCTGGACGGCGTCGAGCGCGGCCTGGGCCTGGACGGCACCGGGAACGGTGCTGTCGGCCATGCCAAGAAGAATCCCGCAGTCGCGCTCCCCGGTCAATCGCCTCGAGGCGGATCGGACATCAGTCGCCTGGCCGACGATCAATTGACACTCGACTATCCTTTGAAATAATCGTCCGGTGCCTCGGAGAGCGCTTCCGTAGCTGCCCGGCCCGCCGCCGACCACGCATCTTCGACCGCCTGGAGGACCGGTGCCGTCTGACGACTCCTTCGCGTCGCGCCCGCCCGCCGGGCTGTCCCGCCGGCAGGTCATGGCCTGGTCCACCCTGGTCGCCGCAGCGGCGCCGCTCGGTCTCGTCGGGCGCGGCGCCCCGGCCGCCGCCGGCGAGTCGCCCGACGAGACCTACCAGCGGGTCTTCCTGGAGGCCCTGGCCGCCGACCCCGACCTGCGCCGCCACGCCGTCGCGGGCCGGGAGTTCCTCTACCGGCCCCGGCAGTTGCTGGTGGCCCACCCGGACGTGCAGCGGGTCGTGGGTCGGCTGCGCAGCTACGGCCACCCGGTCACCGAGGGCGTCGGCTTCGGCGGGGTCGCCCGACTCCTCTTCGCCACCGAGACCGACATCCCGTCGGTCGTGACCAGGCTCCGCGACCCGCAGCAGTGGCCCGGGCAGCCGGTGCCCCTGGTCCAGCCGCACCACGCCCTGCTCGGCTTCGGCAACATCATGGGCAACCCGGGCGGTCCGCCCCGGGTGGCCGCTGCCCTGCCTACACCGGATCCGGCGCGCGCGGGTGAGGGGGCGGGGGTGACGGTGGGGATCTGCGACACCGGCATCTGGCGGCTGGCCGGTTCCCGCCATCCGCAGTGGTTGGCCGGCAGCTATCTTCCCGAGGTCGACGACGAGGACGCCCTCTACGTCGGCGCTGACGTGCTCGCACTCCAGGGCGGCCACGGCACGTTCGTCGCCGGAGTGGTCCGGCAGGCCGCGCCGGGCGTACGTCTCGATCCCGAGGCCGCGCTGAACGCCACCGGCGTCGGCGACGAGGAGATGCTCGTCGCCGCCCTCGGTCGGCTCGGCCCGCAGGTGTCGGTCGTCAACCTCTCGTTGGGCTACTTCACCCAGGACGATCAGCCTCCGCTGCCGCTGGTCAACGCCCTGGCCGGGCTGCCCGGCCGGGCGGTGGTGGCGTCGGCGGGCAATGCCGGCACCAGCCGGCGGGCCTGGCCGGCCGCCCTGGACCGGGTCCTGGCGGTGGGCGCGGTGAGTGCCGGCGCCACCGGCCCGGTGCCGGCGTCGTACAGCAGCTACGGGTCGTGGGTGGACGCCTGTGCCCTGGGGGACCGAACCAGCACCTACGTCAGGGGCCGGCTCCAATTGCCGGGCCAGCCGATCCGGTACTTCGACGGCTTCGCGGCCTGGACCGGCACCTCGTTCGCCACCGGCCACGTCGCCGGCCGGCTGGCCGCGCTGATGACCAGCGCCGGGCTCGGCGCGGAGGCGGCCCGAGCCGCGCTGGTCGCCGGCCCCCGCTGGCATCCCGACTACGGCGTACTCGTCGCGTGAGCTCGTCGGCACCGGCGCGCGGGGCGTCGTACCGGTGAGTGAGCGCAGCACCGTCGGGCTGGTCGCCGCCGCCTCCTGCGGTGACGAGCGGGCGTGGGGCGAGCTGGTGCGCCGCTACACCCCGCTGGTGCTCTCGGTGATCCGGTCGCACGGACTCGACCAGGTCGACGCGGCGGACGTGAACCAGACCGTCTGGCTCCGCGCCGTGGAGCACCTGGGACGGCTGCGGGAGTCCAACGCCCTGCCCGCCTGGCTGGTCACCACCACCCGACGCGAGTGTTACCGGCTGCTTCGCCTCGGCCGGCGGACCCAGCCGTTCGACCCGTACGACGACTCGGTCGACCGGCACGTCGGCGCCCATCTGCTGGTGGACCCGGTCACCCCGGACGAGGACCTGTTGCGCGCCGAGCGGCAGCAGGCGCTGCGGGAGGCGTTCGCGCAGTTGCCGCCGCGCTGCCGGGACCTGCTGGCCCTGCTGCTGGCCGATCCGCCGGTCAGCTACCGCGAGATCGGCGCGCGGTTGGGCATGCCGGTGGGTAGCGTCGGTCCGAGCCAGGCCCGGTGCCTGCACAAGCTGCGGAACTGTCCGGCACTCGCCCCTTTCCTCAGGGCGCGCCCGGGTGACGAGGGGAGCGGAGGTGACCGGGATGGAGCCGTGGCCACCAGCCGCTGACGACGCCCTGCTGGCCGAGTTGAGGGCCGCCCTGCGGGACTCCGGCCCGGTGCCGGAGGAGTTCCTGGCCGCAGCCCTCGCCGCGTTCAGCTGGCGGACCGTCGACGCCGAGCTGGCCCTCGCCGAGCTGACCTTCGACTCGGTCTGCGATCCGGAACCGGCCGGTCCCACCCGCTCCGCCGGCTCGGCCCGCACGCTGACGTTCCGCACCGGTGCGGTGGTGGTCGAGATCGAACTGACCCCGACCGGCATCGTCGGGCAGCTCTCACCGGCCCGGGGCGGGCGGGTCGCCGCCCGGACCGCCGTCGGCCCGTACGAGGAGGTGCCGGTGGACGCGGTCGGCTACTTCTCGATGGGGGTGCCGCCCGCCGGTCCGGTCCAGTTCTGCGCCCGCACCGCCGGGTACGCGGTGGCGACCGCCTGGGTCACGCTGCGCTGAGCGGACACCGGGCGGGCCCGGGCGAGGCGGGACCGCCCGGGACACCGGCCGGACGGGGTGGAACGGAGGTCGCGGGCCCCGTCCGCGACCTCCGTCCCTGCCCCTCGAGGGCGTTATCCGGCCCGCTGGGCCACCGTGATGTCGTACCGCACGCCGCCGAGGTCGGCCCGTGCGGCGCCGGTGGTGTCCGGGCCGATCTGGGTCACGTTGACGGCCATCTGCTCCCGGGTCGGCACGGTCGCCGTGAAGCTGAGCGAGAAGGCGAGCCGCTCACCGGGGTTGAGCTCCAGGTTGTCCAGGCTGGCCTGGCCGATGTCGACGATCTCGACCTGGTTGCGGCCCACCTCGCGGACACCCTTGCCGGCCTTGCCGCCCTTGGCCCAGCGCTCGAACAGGGTCGGTCCGAGGTCGGCGACGAGCCGGCCACCGGCGGCCTGGAACGGTGCCCCGGTCTGGCTGAAGACCACGCTGCTGCGGGCCGGCCGGGTCAGCGTGTTGCCGATGGCGAACGGCCGGATCTGCGCCAGACCGCCGGCGGTCACCGCCACCGAGTCCACGTTGCGCCAGGCGATGTTGTTGTTGTGACGGGTGTTGACACCGATGTCCGGTCCCTCGAATGTCATCGGGTCGTTGGCGGAGACCCAGCGGGCCAGCAGGCAGAAGTGACCCGGGCCGGGCACGTTGTCCCACGGGATGGTGACCGAGGTGACGCCCGGGTAGACCGGCACCGCCATCGCCCCGATCTGCGTCCACGCGCCCGGCCAGCCCGCCCCGCCGCCGGGCGTGGTCCGGTAGACCCAGATCGTGCCCTCCTCCATGACGCTGTCGCCGTACGGGCCGGGGTTGCGCAGCTTGATGAAGATGTAGTTCCGCTGGCCGACGATCGGGTTCTGGCTGGTCGCGCACTCGATGGCGGTGTGGCAGACCTTGATGTCCGGGCTCTGCCAGAGCGGGTTCAGCGCGTGCGGTTCGAGCCCCACGTCGGCGGCGGTGTCCTTCATGTACACGTCGACCGCCGCGGCGGTGGCGGGGCCGTCCGCCGGGCCGGCCAGTGGCGCGGCACCGGCCGCGGTGACGGACAACAGCGTCGCCAGTGCCGCGCCGGTGAGCAGGGCGAGCGTCGAACGGCGCGCTCTTCCCGCGAGTCTGGTAGACACATTTCCTCCCGATGATGGGGGATCGCCGTTCGCCCCGGGGTGGTGGCGTGGGCGGGTGGACATCCTTACGGAGTCCGATCGACGCAAGTAGATACATCTGACGCCGACGGGTGATGTCAGATGGCGTGAGTTGCCGTCAAGCCGGCGAAAGCCGCAGAGCGCTCGGATGCGGTGCGCGGGCGAGGGCGCACTCACTGTCCGATGACCGACGCGCTACTGACTGCCACTGCCTTCCGGGTGCTACCTCTCTGCGGGCGTTCGGCCGACCGGGCCGGGCCGGCAGAGCGAAGGAGCCCTCCACATGTTCCCGTTTCCCGACGAAGCGACCAGGAAGGCACTCGATCTCGGCCGGCGCGAGGTGTTCCAGACCTACCGGGTGCTGATGGCCTGCGAACTCCAGCGGCTGCGGCCCATCGTCGGGGCGCTGCCGGCAGGGCTGCGCCGCGACCAGTTGACCGCCCGGCTCGACAAGGCCGCCGCCCTGGCCGTCGGGACCTGGCTGCAACAGATCTCGGAACGCGGCGCGACGATGCACCAGGCGGCCACGCTGTTCAAGGAGGTGCAGGACTCGCTCGACGGGGTCGTGCCCTCCGCCGTCGGCAACCCGTATCTCGTCGCCGCTGTGGACGAACTGAAGACCAGGATCGTCGACGTCATGAACGACGACAAGAGTCCCACGCACGTCGCCGTCAACACCGCGTTCGCGCGCCTGTTCGGGTCCACCTCGTCGGTGGCGAAGGCGCGTTTCGCGCAGACGGTCACGGCCCTGCAGGCAGTGCTCAAGCGCACCGACGGCCGACGGTCGGGATTCGTGTGCAACCTGTCGTTGCCCGACGGGATGGGCGCACTGGCCAGCGGTCAGGGTGACACTGCCATCATCAACGTGGGTCGTTCCGCGCTCGACGGGACGATGCACCTGTGGGAGCTCGCCGCCACGCTCGCTCACGAGGGCACGCACATCCTGGCGGACAATCCGACGGTCGACATCGTCTACCGCCACCGCAACGCCGCCTACTACCTGCAGGGCCAGATCGCCCTGCAGAACGCCGCCAACTTCGAGCAGACCGTCTGCGAGGCGTTGGGCCAGGGTGGCCCGTTCCCCACCGACGAGCAGGTGGCCGCCATGCGGGGACGCACCGCGCCCCGGATGGACTCGGTGCACACCGTGCTCGCCTCCCGCATCACCCGCGCCTGGGTGCGCACCTACGACTTCACCCGCCTCGACTTCACCAGGGCCGACCTGCCCAAGCCGGTCGCCCTCGTGCTCACCGACCTGCCGCAGGACCGGGCGTACGCGCCGTTGATCGGGGCGTACATGGAGGCGCTGCACGCGGCGATGCTGGCGCTGATGCGGGCGGAGGGGCGGCTGGTGGTGCGGGCCGAGCCGAAGATGCTCAACCACTCGACGGTCGTCAACGCGGACGGCACCATCCGGTTCACCATCAACTCCGACCTCGCCGCCCGGACGCCCGTGGCCCAGCTCCTGCACTGGATGCTGGACGAACTCGTCGCCGAGGCGAAGTGCCAGATCCCCAAGGACGGGGCGCAACTGCTGGCCCTGATCCTGGGCATCGAGAAGTTCGACCGGGACAACGTGCACGACGTGCTGAACGACTTCTACGACTCCTTCCACTGAGCGGCGGCTGCCGAGCGGTACGCCGACGCCGCCCCCCGTGGCGTGGGGGGGCGTACCCATCGACCACAATCGGAGGCCGTCAACATCCACAGTCGAAGGGACACGAGTGAAACGCCGCCTTCTGCACGTCCTGACGGTCGCGACCGTCGTCTTCTCCGGTACGGCTGTGGTGGCCGCGCCGGCCTCGGCGAGCGACGCGTGGGGCATCGTCTGCAACCTCCGGGAGAACACCTGGCTGCGCACCGAGCCGCACGGCCACGTGCTGCTCACCCTGACTGCCGGCCGCGGGTTCCGCTGGCACGGTCAGGTCTCGGCGGTCGACGACGACACCTGGATCTACGGCCACGGCGCTGAGTACCCGTCCGTGGACGGCTGGGTTCCGGCCCGCAACACCACCTGCTGACCCGGCAGTTCCGCCGGGACGGCCGCCGACCGCTGCCGTCCCGGCGCACCGTGACACCCGGAAGCCGCTGACCATGCCGACCCCGGTCGTCCGTGCAGCCGACCCGGCGACCGGCGCCGCCGTTGTTCCCGCTCGCCCTCTCGTGGTGGCTACCGGGGTGTCAGCACGCAGAACTCGTTGCCGTCGGGGTCGGCCATGACCACCCAGCTGACCTCGCCCTGGCCGATGTCGATCCGGGCGGCCCCGAGGGCCAGCAGCCGGTCGACCTCCGTCTGCTGGTCGCCGTCCGCAGGCGGAGCGAGGTCGAAGTGCAGTCGTTGCTTGCCTGTCTTCGGGTTCAGCGGTGGACCACCCCAGGTGATCTTCGGGCCGCCGTGCGGTGAACGGATGGCGGTCTCCTGGTCCTGGTCCCAGACCAGCGGCCACCCCAGCGCCTCGCTCCAGAAGTAGCCGACCTCCTGCGAGCCGTCGCAGGCCAGCGCCCCGACGAATCCGCAGTCGGCGAGGAAGTCGTTGTCCGGCTCGATGACGCAGAACTCGTTGCCGTCGGGATCGGCGAGCACGACGTGACCCTCTTCGGGTCGTTGGCCGACGTCGATGTGCTCCGCGCCGAGTTCCAGCGCCCGGGCCACCGTCTGCCGCTGGTCTTCGAGGGACGTGCTCGTCAGGTCGAAGTGCATCGGGTTCGGGCCGGCCTTCGGCCTCCCGGTCGGAAGGAATCGGATTCGGAACCCGGTGTCGTCACTGGGCAGCAGCGTGACGCCGTCGTGTGGGTCGTCGGCCAGGTCCCAGCCCAGGACCCCGGACCAGAACCGGGCGAGCCGCAGAGGTTGGTTCGCGTCGAAGCTGAGCGCGAACAAATGACTCGTCATCTCCTGCGCATCTCCGATCGGCGGTGTGACCGCTGTCGACAGCACGCCTCGGCGGCGCGTAGCTCGGGAGCCTAGGGGTGAGCCGCGTCGTGCGCAGCCGAGTATTCGACGGCCGCCGGCCCTCCGGTCACCTCGCCGCCGGCGGCGAGGTGGCTCCGTTCCCGGCGGCTACGAGACGTGCTGCCAGAGCGGGGAGATCCGGGCCCGCGCGAAGCGCCAGCCGGCCGGCGTACGCGTGGCGGTGTAGCGGGCCTGGACACCGGCGACCCGGTGCGGCGCCTCGCCCCGGCGGAAGAAGTACACGAGCTGATGGGTGCCGACGTCGGCGTGGTCGCCGTCGAGATCCACCACCACGTCGGTGTTGAGGTGCTGGGTCGACTCCTCCTCGGGGCTGGTCCGCCGTAGGACGTCGACGATGTCGTCGATGCCGTGCAGGGCCCCGCGCGGGCTGCTGGTCTCGGCGTCCGGGGCGTAGACGCCCCGCAGGTCCTCGAAGCGCCGCTCGTCCAGTGCCTGGGCGAGCCGGGCGACGAGTTCGGCGATCTCGGCGCGGTCGGTCACGGGTGACATCTCATCCTCCATGTCGTTGGTGTCGCCAACGATATGGAGGATCGTTGGTGCCGCCAACGGTCTGTTAGCGTGGTCACCCGTGGAACCGACACCGGATCGTCTCGCCACGAAGGCGAGCTGGCTGATCACGCAGACCGCGGTGCACGCGCGGCGGCTCGTCGCCCAGGGGTTCGCCACCGCGGGCGCGCGGGGCTACCACTACCGGGTGCTCGCGGCGTTGCGGGAGTTCGGTCCCGCGAGCCAGGCGGAGCTGGGGCGGCGCTGCCGCATGGACCGCAGCGACGTCGTGGCGGCCGTGACCGAGCTGGAGGGGGAGGGCTTCGTCGAGCGCAGCGCCGACCCGGCGGACCGCCGACGCAACATCGTCACCAGCACCGAGGCGGGCGCGCGGCGACTGCGGCGGCTGGACCGCGCGCTCGACGACGTGCAGGACGAGCTGCTCGCCCCGCTGTCGGCCACCGAACGGCAGGCCCTGGTCGCGTTGCTCGGCAAGGTGCTCGACCACCACGGCGGCGCGCCGACATCGTGATCCGGCCTGAGCGCCACCAGCCCGCACCCGCCGGCGGCCACCGGTCGCGCTCCTGATCAGGCACGACCACGCGCCCACGCCGCCGATGGGCGGCCAGCGTCTGCCCCGACGTGTCGACGCAGGCGCCAACCGCGGGTCGGTTGGTGTGACCTAGATCATCACCTTGTCTACCGTCGGGGCCACGACTGACCGGTCGCGGTGCGCTCGGACCGCCCGGACCTGCGGCTTCCGCGGATCGCGTCCGCTCGTCCCGCTGACTCCGCCTCGGCTGCTCGGCCGATGGGTCGCTGTCGTGTCGGTCACTACTGTTAGCGTGCCCTCGTTGTCGATCACGGCCGATTCCTCACGAAATCTGGCTGTTCTGCCACTGCGGAGGGTATTCCTGATGGCCTGGCTACCGGTGGGAGACTCGTACGAGATCTCCCTCGTGGACGGAAAGGTGGCGGCCCGGTCCACCGGCCCGCGTGCCGGTGGTCGTCCCCTGAAGACGCTGCCGAAGGCGCTGCGCGACGACCCCGAGGTGGACCGGCTGCGCCAGCTCGCCCAGTGGCTGGACCGGCACGCCGCCGAATGCCTGGCCCGGGTCGACGCCTGGGTGGTGTCCTCGCTGCCGGTGCCGACGGGGCTGCTGGCCCGGGTCTGGCCGGACCCGGCCTGGCAGGACGCGCTGCGCGACCTCGTGGTCCTCGGGGACGACCCGGCCGAGCCGGGCTTCCTGCGCGACGTCACCGACACCGGCGACCTCCGCGTGGTCAACCTCGACGGGGACACCGTCCGGCTCTCGCCGGCGACCGCCACACTGCCGCACCCGGTGCGCCTGCCCGACCTGCCCGACCTGCGCGAGTTCGCCGACGAACTGGACGTCACCCAGCGGATCGAGCAACTGCACCGGGGCACCTGGGGCAAGCCCGACGAGGTGAAGCAGCGCGACACGGCCGTCACCGACTTCCGCGGCACCACGGTCCCCAACCGGCTCGCCGCCCGGGCCGCCACGCTCGGCTTCCGGGTCTCCGGCTCGCAGATCAGGTGCCGGGTCTGGGAGGCCGGCCGCGCGGTCGAGGCCGCCATGCGGTTCGACGAGGACTACTGGGACTCCGAGGCGACCCTGGGCAACCTCTCCTGGTCGGCGGTGGACGGCCCGACGTTGCGGTTGACCGAGGTCGGGCCGGTGGCCTGGTCGGAAGGAATGCGGATGGCGACGGCGCTGTCCGGTGCCGTGACCGGAACGGGGAAGAAGGCGTGACCGGGATGACGACGACCGCTGGCGACGACTCGGTCGAGAGCCTGCTGACCGCCGGCGCGGTGCTGCCGGCCGACACCGTCGGGGCCGGCGACCGGGCGGTGCCCCTCACCGCCCGCACCTACCGGCACCCGGCCCTCGGCGACCGACCGGTGGTCCGCCTGGTCGACGCCGCCCTCGGCGAGGGCGAGGACATCGCCGTCGAGTTCCTCGGCCTGACGCCGGGCGCCGAGCCGGTCGTCGTCGGGCTGGGCCCCCGCCGGCCGCTGGCGTTCCCGGAGTGGGTGCTGGTGCACCACCCGGCGGACGGCCGGCACGCGTTGGCGGTGGTGCCGGAGTTGCAGAAGCTGGCCAAGCAGGTGCGCTCGCGGCCCAAGGCCGCCCTGGACGGGCACCAGAGCATCGCCGACCGGCTCGCCCGTACGCTGTCGCACTTCCTGCCGACGTTCTTCGAGCAGGCGGCGCGGGTGTTCCTGGGCGCCGGGCAGGACGCGTACGCGACGCAGCTGTTCAACAAGGCGCGCAAGGCGGAGGCGCAGCACGGCCTGCCGGTCGACCTGAACCGGCTGGACGAGGTCTACGTGGAGTTCGCCTCGGCCAAGGTCGTGTCCGCGACCGCGTTGGCGGGCTACGCCAAGGAGCTGTCCGCCCAGTTGCCGGCAGGCGAGGCGCTGGAGCGGTTCTGCCGGCTGGCGCTGCGGGCCGCGACCGCCGGCGTCGTTCCGTCCACCCAGTCGGCAGGGGTGGTGAACCGGCTGGTCCGGGCCGCCACCAAGGCCGCCGGTAAGGCCGGCGCGGCCGCCGTCGCCGAGCGCGAGTCCGCCTACCTGACCGAGCTGCTCCGGTTGCCGGTGGCCGCCGAGGCACCGGCCGGTTGGTGGAAGGCGCACCTGCCGGCGGTGACGGCGCTGGCCGGGCGCGACCCGGCGATCCGTGGCAGCCTGCTCGACCTGATGCCCGCCGACCGGGACGACCTGGTCACGTGGCTGGCCCTGCTGACCGACACCGGTGCGCTCGCCGGGCTGTCCGACCCGGACGTGCCGGAGCCGGCCCGCCCGCAGGACGGCTCCGTCGGCTGGCTGCGCCGCTTCCTGGCCCGTGCCAACTCCGGCCACCGCCGTCGGCTGCCGCAGCTGTACACGCTCGTCGAGCGGATGGCCGACCGGCTGCGCGTCGAACTGGCCGACAGCGGCGAGACCCTCGGCGCGGACGGGGACCTGGAACTGCTCGACCTGCTGCTCGCCCTCGAGCTGCCGGTGGCCGCGCCGAAGGAGCACGAGGCTCTGGACCTGGCGAACTGGGTCACGCGCGGGGGAGAACGCGACCTGCTCGCCGTGGCGGGCGACGCCCGGTTCACCGGTGCCCTGCGCCGGGGCCTCGACCAGCTCGACGACCAGCAGGCCGCCCTGCGCCGGATGGTCGAGACGCCGGGCGTCCGGCCGATGCTTGTCGACTGGCTGCGGGCCCGGATCCGCGACCGGTTCGCCGCCGGGCTGCCGTACCTGCCGGCGTCGGTGGACTGGCTGGGCCGGCTCCCGGTCGAGGCGCTGCGCCTGGTCTCCGACGAGCTCGACGGAGCGGGCGAGCCCAGCCGGGGCGGCGACCTCGGGCAGGCCCTCGGCGTCGACCTCGCCGAGCGCGTCGCCCGCAGCCTGCGCGGCGGGCTCCTCGCCGAGCTGGGCTGGCCGGACTGGGAGCTGGCCTGGCAGGAGGTGACCGGCGGCGACCGGCAGGTCGAGGTGATCCGGCAGGAGGCCTGGCCGTACGCGATCCTGGGCGGGCCGACCACGGTGCGGGTGATCGGCGCCGAGGGCATCGTGCTCCGCCACGACCTGCGCATCCCGGCCGGCGACATGTGGGGTCAGCCCGGCTACCACTTCGTCGACGGCCACCTGCTGGTCTACTGGCGTTCCAAGGCGCTCGACTACGACCTGCGCGGCTACTGGCACTCGTCGCCCGGCGAACCGCAGCTCATCCAGGGCCGCCACCACGGCAGCCAGCCGCGCGGGAAGCAGATCACCCTGCCGCTGACCGGCGGCGGCCGGACCACCGGCGACGGCGTGCTGCACGCCGGTGACACCGCTGTCCCGTCGGAGCTGCCGGTCATCACCGACGGCACCTCGCACTGGGTGTACCGGCACGGCGAGGACGACGACACCCACGGCTGGCGCGAGTACGACCCCGTCGCCAACACCCACGGCCGGCGCGGCCTGCCCGGGTTCCTGGCCGACCTCCCGGTCGACGGGAGCCGCCTCCAGGAAACGGCCAGCTGGCTGCGGCCGGCCCTGTCCGACCGGGCCACCCCGGCCGCCGTCCCCGTGGACGGGCTGCTCGGCTGGCGGGTGGTCACGCTGCCGGACGGCTCGGTACGCGGTACGGACCTGGCCGGTCGTACCGTCACCGTCGCCGCGGGCCAGGAGCCGATCGCGGCGCTGGTGCTGCCCGGCGACGACCGGCCCCGGGCCGTGCTCAAGGGTCCCGTCCTGGTCGACCCGGACGGGATGGTGTCGGCCGCCGCCGGACCGCCGTCCAGCCGGGACTACAGCCCCGGCCCGGTCCCGCTGCCGGCCCGGCAGTTCCTCGGCAACCTGCTGCCCCGCGACCCGGCCGGCTCCACCGCCCTGCGCCGGATGGACCGGGAGACCGCCGCCGCACTGCTGAAGGTCGCCCTCGACGAGCGCCGCGCCATCCTGGCCGAAGAGGCGGCACGGGCCGCGGCCCGCGCGGCGGCGCGGTCCGGGCTGACCGTGGCCACCCAGGCCGTCACCGGCCTTCCCATCGCCGTTCCCGCGTCCACGGTCGGCGCCGGCCACGCCCCCGCCACCACCGGCGCGACCGCCGTCGAGGACGACACGGACGCGCTGGTCGAGCTGGTCCGCTCGACGGTGCCGGCGCTCAGCCACGACGCCCTGCTGGCCGGGGTGGTCGGGGCGCTGCGGCTGGCCGCCCGGGTACGCACCGACCTGGAGGCGGTGACCGAGCGGCTCACCAGGTCGCTGTCGGCCCCGGTCGCGGTGGCGCCGACAGCCACCGTGACCGGACCCACCGACCGGCAGCTCAGCGCGGCGCTGGACGGCCTGCGCGGCTCGATCTACGGAGCGGGCACCGTGGCGCACGCCTTCACCCAGTTCCGGGCGTTGGCCATTCAGCGCTCCGTCACCGGCGGGGGCGATCCCGCCGTACGGCTGCACCTGGACGGGCCGGCGCTGCCGTCCACCCTGAACTGGTGGGCGCTGCTCGGCGGCGTCGCCGCCGTCGCCTACCGGGCCGTCGCGGCGGTCACCCCCGACGAGCACCGGGAGACGCTGCGGGCCCTGCTCACCGAGCTGGACGGGCTCGACCTGGGCGCGGCGGCCGAGCCGGGGCGGTGGCGCCGGTGCGTACTGCACGTGCTGGACGGCGAAATGAGAAACCCCGACGGCTCGCGCCGCTATCCGCGGCCGGGCATCCTGCCGCTGCCCGACGGGGCGTTCCTCGCGGTGCTCAACTCCAGCGGCACGACCACCGGCTACTTCTTCGAGGCGCTGCACCACGACCCGGCCGGCGTCTTCGCCTTGCCCGAGCCGTACACGTTGCACTCCTTGGAGCCCGTCGGTGACGAACGGCCGGCCGGCTGGCTGGCCGCCTTCCGCACCGAGTGGGCCGCGCGTGGCCCGCTGCCCTGGCGGCCGGAGGCGGCTGAACGGTTCGCTGAGCTGACCGGCATCACCCCCACCGCCGCGAAGCTGGTGCTGGCCGGCCTGCCGTACGCCGACTCGGCCGGCACCGTGCCGACCGAGCTGCGCAAGGCGCTCGGGATCAGGCAGGTCGGCGAGGTCAAGCTGGCCTTCGGGGTCCTGCGGGAGGCGAGGCCGGCACTGCGGCTGGCTGTGGTCTCGGCGCTGCTGCCGGCCGACCCGGCCCGGCTGTGGACCGACGGACCGGACGTGGCCGCCGCGGCGGCGGTATGGAACGCCGCTCTGGGGCGCCGGGCGGTCGTGCCCGAACAGCTGCTCGCCGAGGCGACCCGTGCGATCCGCACCGGCTGGGCGCCCGCGAAGGCGTTGCCGGCGCTGCTCGACCCGGCCCGCTCGGCCGAGCTGAGCACCGATTTGGCCTTCGAGGTCCGGGGCAACCGGGCCCGGCCCGTCGCCAAGCGCCCGGCGGGCTTCACCGGGCACGTGCTGCACTCCACCATCGCCCTGGCGGCCTGGGTCGCGCACCACACGCCGGTCGGCGACCCGTGCCGGGCGGCGCTGCCAGCCGCGTTGGCCACGATCCGGGACCGGCTGGCCAACCCCGACCTCATGCTCGACCTGGAGCAGTACGTCTACCTGCCCGAGTTCCGGCAGGTGGCGGGCACCCCGTCGGAGACGGGCCCGGGCTGGGAACGCTACGGCGCCATCGTACTGTCCACCCACGACAGCCGACCGTTGCCCGCGCTGCGGCCGGAGCTGCTCGACGCCGACGGCACGGACCCGTACCTGCCGGCGCTGCGCAGGGACGTGGCCAAGCCGTACCCGGTGGAGGTGGCGCTGCGGCTGGTGCGCGACCCGCGCTTCGCGGCGCTGCTCGCCGACCCGGGGGAGCCCGCCGACGGCGCGCGGGCGGCGGACGGGACCTGGTGGCCGCAGGATCCCACCCGGTCGGCGTCCGATGTGGTCGCCGAGGTCGCCGAGGCGTACGGCCTGGGCACCGACGCGGCGGCGGCGTACCTGATGCTGCTGGCCATGCCCGACCCGACGGACCGCAACACGGCGAGGTGGACGGGCTGGAAGCCGGCGCGGCTGAAGGCGGCGCGCGCCGAGTTGGCCGGCACCGACCTGGTCGTCGAGGCCAGCCGGTCCCGGGCCGGCCGGTCGCTGTTCCTGCCCGGCCCGTGGCTGGAGCGCGGCGCCGGGCAGGTGCCGATCGAAGGCTGGAAGTTGGCCCTGTTCGACCTCGCCCCCGACGGCACGGCCGCGCTCGGGGTGACCGTGCCGTTCGAACCGGCCGCGGAACTCTACCGGCGGTCCTGGCGACGCCTCCGCGACGGTGACCTGCCCCGCCTCGCCGACCTGCCCGGCCGCTGACTCCTGTCCGGCGGGTGGTGGCGCCCGCGACGACCCTCCCCGGCCGTCACGGCGCCGTCGCCCCGCCCACCCCTGTCCCGAAACACCTCAAGAGAGAGATCGAGGAACACCCGTGACCGTGACGGAAGACGTCCGCCCCTCCGAGGCGCCGGAGAACGCCGCCCAGGTCCTCTCGGCCGAGCAACGGTACGCCGACGAGCTGGACTTCCTGGCCGCGTACGACGACGGGGCCCGACCGCCGGGCTGGGCGCTGACCCCGCGCGCCGTGGTCACCTTCATCCAGGGCAGCGACGGCGAGGCGTTGAAGCTGCCCGCCGAGCGGCGCACCGGCCCGGCCGGCACCGAGCTGCCGGCCAGCATGACCATCCCGGCGAAGTTCGTCGGCGAGCGGAGCCTGGTCGAGCGGTGCGTGGTCACCCTGGCCGGCGAGCGGGGCCTGCTGCTGGTCGGCGAGCCCGGCACCGCCAAGTCCATGCTCTCCGAGCTGCTGGCCGCCGCCGTCTGCGGCACCAGCGCGCTGACCGTGCAGGGCACCGCCGGCACCACCGAGGACGCCTTCCGGTACGGCTGGAACTACGCCCTGCTGCTCGCCCAGGGCCCGACCCCGCAGGCGCTTGTCGACTCGCCGGTGCTGACCGCGATGCGCACCGGCCGGGTGGTCCGGATCGAGGAGGTCACCCGCTGCCTGCCCGAGGTGCAGGACGCGCTGGTGTCCATCCTGTCCGACCGGCGGATGAACGTGCCGGAGCTCTCCGGCACCGAGGACGGGCTGATCCGCGCCGTGCCCGGGTTCACCGTGATCGCCACCGCCAACCTCCGGGACCGGGGCGTGTCGGAGATGTCCTCGGCCCTCAAGCGCCGGTTCAACTTCGAGACCATCCACCCGATCTCGGACGCGGACGTCGAGACCGACCTGGTCCGCCAGCAGGCCACCGCCGCCGTGCAGCGCGCCGGCGCGGCGTACACGGTGGACGACGCGGTGCTGGACGCCCTGGTCACCGTGTTCCGCGACCTGCGTACCGGCCGGTCGGGCGAGGGCTGGGACGTGGAACGGCCCGGCACGGTGATGTCCACCGCCGAGGCGGTGCAGGTGGCGGTGTCGCTCGGCCTGGCCGCCGCGTACCTGCCCGGCGGGGACGCGCTCGACCTGGTGCCCGGGCACCTGCTCGGCGTGGTCCGCAAGGACGACCAGAACGACCACGCCCGGCTGCTCGGCTACTGGGACGGCCCGGTCCGTCGCCGCGCCGAGGACGGCTCGGCGATGTGGCGCCGGCTCTGGGACCTGCGGGAGAGCCTGCGGTGACGACCCTCTCCAGCACGACGCCCGGTGCGGCCCCGCCGGCCGCCGACCCGGCGAGGGCCGATGCGACAGCAGCCGACCCCGCGACGGTCGACCCGACGTCGGCCGATCCGCGCGCCGTGGTCGACGCGCTCGCCGGTTCGGTGCGGCCCTACCTGATCGGGGTGCGGCACCACAGCCCGGCGCTGGCGGCGGTGGTGCCGGCGCTGCTGGACGCCGCCGGGGCCGAGGTGGTCTGCGTCGAGCTGCCGGCCGACTTCCAGCGCTGGCTGCCGTATCTGTCCGATCCGGCCGCCCGGGCCCCGCTGGCCCTGGTCGGCAGCCACGGCGCGGACGGGCCGATGGGCTTCTACCCGTTCGCCGACTTCTCGCCGGAACTGGCCGCGATCCGCTGGGCCCGGCGGCACGGCGTGGAGGTGGTCTGCTGCGACCTGCCGCTGGCCGACCCCGGCTGGAGCGCCGGCGCCACCGACTCCGACCCGACTGCCGGTGCCGAGCCCGCACCGGACGCGGGGGAGCCGGTGCCCGGCCTGCGCCGGTCCTACGCCGCCGCGCTCAGCGCCAGCGGCACCGGCCGCGACGGCGACGACCTGTGGGACCGGGTGGTCGAGGTGCGGGCCCCGGGCTGCCCGCCCGAGGCGGTCCGCCGGGCCGCGCTCGGCGTCGGCTGGGCGATGCGGACCGACAGCGCCGACCGCGACGGCGTACCGGCCCGGGACCTGGCCCGTGAGCGGCACATGCGCCGGGTGCTGGCCGAGGCCGGCGTCGACGGCCGGCGGGTCGCCGCCGTCGTCGGCGCTTTCCACGCCCCGGCTCTGGTCGCCACCCCGTCGACCGCCGCCGTCGACGTCGCGTCCACCAGGTCCGGCACCGCCCCGGCCGATCCGGTCCGGTCCGTGACGACCCCGCCCGGACCGGCCGCCACCGACGGCGACCGCACGGCGGTCACCTCGCTGGTGCCGTACGCGTTCGACCTGCTCGACTCCCGGTCCGGCTACCCGGCCGGGATCCGCGACCCGCGCTGGCAGCAGTCCGTCCTCACTGCCGGCGGTGACCCGGAACGGATCCGGGCCGCCGCCGCCCGGGCGGTCACCGACGTGTGCCGGGACCTCCGCGCGGCCGGTCACACCGCCGGCACCGGCGAGGCCACCGAGACGGTACGGCTCGCCGACGACCTGGCCCGGCTGCGGAACCTGCCCGCCCCCGGCCGGGGCGAGGTGCTGGAGGCGGTGACCACCGTGCTCGGCCAGGGCGAACTGCTCGGCCGCGGCCGGGCGCTGGCCAGGGCCCTGGAGAACGTGCTGGTCGGCGCCGAACGGGGCCGCATCGCCCCCGGCACGCCGCGCTCCGGGCTCGGCCCGGCGGTCGAGGCGGAACTCGCCACGCTGCGGCTGCCCGACCCGGGCAGCCCCAAGGCCCGCGAGGTGCGGCTGGACCCGCTGCGCACCGAACTGGACGGGCGGCGGGAGATCCTGCTGCAACGCCTCCAGGTCTGCGGCGTCGGCTACGGCGAGCCCGTCGCGGTCTCCGGCACCGGCGACGGCGCCGCCCTGACCACCCGCTGGCAGCTGGCCTGGACGCCGTCCGTGGCGGCCCGGCTGGACCTGGTCGGCGTACGCGGGGTGACTGCCGCGCTGGCCGCCGCCGGCACCCTGCGGGAGCGGTTCCGCCGGGAGGCCGCCGACGGTGGCCCCACCGCCGCGCAGCTGCTCACCGGGCTGCGCGACGCCGCCCGGTGCGACCTGCCGGAGCTGGTCACCGACCGGCTCGACCTGGCCGCCACGGTGCTGCCGGGCACCGGCACGCTGCCCGAGCTGCTGGCCGCACTGGACCTGTTGGAGGCGCTACGCCGCGAGCACCTGCCCGGCACCACCGCCGACGGCCGGGCCCGGGCGGCCGAGCTGGCCGTCGTGCTGCTGGACGCGGCGGTGCGCGGGCTGCCCGGCCTGGCCGGCAGCGACACCCCGGCCGACGCCGCCGCGCTTGTCGATCTCGCGGTCCGGGCCGGCGAGGACCGCATCGGGCTGCGTCTGGACGAGGCCCTCGACCACCTGGCCCGCGCCGGTTCGCCGCTGATCCAGGGGGCTGCCCTGGCCGCGCGGGTGCTGCTCGACCTGACCGACCTGGAGACCCTGGGCACCCGGGTGGCCGGCTGGATCGACGCGGCGACCGGACCGGACACCCGCCGGCACCTGCACCGGCTGCTCGGCGGCCTGCTCACCGGGGCGCACCCGCTGTTGCAGTCCGCCCCGGCCGCGCTGGACCCGCTGCTGGAACGGATCGAGCGGCTTCCCGACGCCGACTTCCTGGACCGGCTGCCCGCGCTGCGCGGCGGGTTCGACGTGCTCACCCCGGCGGCCCGGGACCGGCTGCTGCACACCGTCACCGAACGGCTGGGTGACCGGCTCGACCTGAGCCTGTCCGCCCCGCCGGAGCTGCTGGCCCGCTGGGCCGCCGCCGACGCGGCCGGGCGGGCCGCCCTGCTCGCCCGCCACCTCCCCGTCCCGGGCACGCCGACCGGCCCCACCGAGGTCGACGCCGATGCCGGCGTCACGCCTGGGCCGGTCACCCCGGACGCCCGGCTCACCGCCAGCGACCGGTGGCGGCTGCTGCTCGGCCGCCAGCCCGACCGGTTGCCGGCCGACGCCCGCCGCTACGCCCGCGCCCTGGACGAGCTGTACGGGGCGGGCCAGGGCGAGGGCGCCACCGACCTCGGCCAGGCGGCCGGCGGCGGCCAGGAGGCCTCCTTCCCGACCGCCCGCGAGTGGGCCGACGAACTCGAGGCGCTGTTCGGCACCGCCGTACGCGAGGAGGTCATCGCCCGGGCGGCCGAGAGCGGCCGTACCGACGTGCTCACCGAGCTCGACCCGGCCGCCGTACGCCCCTCGATGGAGCTGCTGACCTCGGTGCTGTCGCTGGCCGGTGGCCTGCCCGAGGGGCAGTTGGCCAAGCTGCGGCCACTGGTGCGGCGACTGGTCGAGGAGCTGACCAGGCAACTGGCCACCCAGGTGCGTCCGGCGCTGACCGGGCTGACCAACCCGCGTCCGACCAGCCGTCCAGGGGGCCGGATCAACCTGGCCCGTACGCTGCGGGCGAACCTGGCGCACACCCAGCGGCTCGGCGACGGCCGGACGGTGGTGGTGCCGCAACGCCCGGTCTTCAACACCCGCACCCGCAAGGAGGCCGACTGGCGGCTGGTGCTGGTGGTCGACGTGTCCGGCTCGATGGAGGCGTCGGTGGTGTGGTCGGCGTTGACCGCCGCCGTACTGGCCGGGGTGCCCACCCTGTCCACCCACTTCCTCGCCTTCTCCACCGAGGTGGTCGACCTGACCGACCGGGTCGACGACCCGCTGTCGCTGCTGCTGGAGGTGCGCGTCGGCGGCGGTACGCACATCGCCGCCGGGCTGGCCGCCGCCCGCTCGCTGGTGACCGTGCCGAGCCGCACCATCGTCGCGGTGGTCAGCGACTTCGAGGAGGGTTACCCGCTGGCCGGGCTGCTCGGCGAGGTCCGCACGCTTGTCGGTTCCGGCGTGCACCTGCTCGGCTGCGCCGCGCTGAACGACAGGGGAGTGCCCTGCTACTCGGTGCCGGTCGCCGAGCAGCTCGTCGCGGCCGGGATGCCGGTCGCCGCTCTCAGCCCGCTCGAACTCGCCCGCTGGGTGGGCGACCGCATCCGCGGAGGATCACGTTGACGGACCGCACAGCCACCGCCGTGGACACCGACCGGTTGCCGCCGGTGCTGCCGGCGGTCGCCGCCGCGGCGGTGGCGGCCCTGCCACCCCGGCTGCACAGGCGGCTGGACGCCGCCGTCGAACGGCTGGCCGGCGTACCGGTCGGCCCGGTCGACGGGGGCGTCTCGGTCGACTGCGGCCCGGAGTCGCTGGTCATCCTGACGCCCGGAGCGACGGGCGCGGTCACCGACCCGGACCAGGCGCGGTGCAGCTGCCTGCTGGCGCCCCGCTGCCTGCACCGCACCGCCGTCCTGCTCGCCTGCCCCGTCGCCGACCCGGCCGCCCACCCCGATCCGGCGTCCACCGCCGCGGCGTCCCCGACGTCGGACAGCGCCGGCACGGCGTCCGGCAAGACCGGCCGGACCGCGCGTACCAGGAAGTCGGCCGGCGCGGCGCCGACGAAGGCGCAGCGGGCCGCGGCCGGCGCGCTGTGGCGGGCGGCCGCCGCGGTGCTCGCGGCCGGCGTGCCGGCGGCCGGGGCGGTGCCCCAGGCCGAACTGCTGCGGGCCGCCCACGGCGCCCGCCTGGCCGGCCTGCCGCGGGCCGAGAGCGCCGCGCTGCGCACGGTACGTGGGCTGCGCGCGCACCGGGGCCGGCAGAACGGCCACCGGTTGGCCGAGCTGGTCGAGGTGCTGCACGACCTGCTGTACGTCACCGGCCGGCTGGCCGCCGGCGACGCCGACCCGGCGCTGGTCGGCGTCCTGCGGCGGGCCTACCAGCCGGACGGCACCCTCGAGGTGTACGGCGTCTGCCGGGAACCGGTGATCAGCGCGACCGGGTACGCCGGGGTGGTCACCCACCTGGTGGCCGCCGACGGGCGCCAGCTCTCCTTCGGCGACGTGAAACCGGGCGGTCCGGACAGGGCACGGGACTGCGCCCGGGCGGTCACCGAGATGGGCGCGGTCGCGGTCAACCACGCGGTACTGGCCCGTGGCGGCCTGCGGATCACCGGCACCACCGTCTCCCCGGACGGCCGGCTCGGCGCCGGTAAGGGGGTCCGGGCCACCCCGCTCACCGGGGCCGACTGGTCCACCGGGCCGCTGGCGCGACTGTTCGCCCGCCCGCTCGCCGAGGTGGTGACCGCGCAACTCGCCACCGACGACCCGGAGGACCCGGCCCGGGCGGGGACCGCGCTGTTCGGCGGTGACCTGATGGTGGTGGGCGCCGCCGGTGACCAGGTGCTGGCCCGCGAGCTGGCCCCCGCCACCGACGAAGGAGGCGAGCGGGCGCCGGTGCCGGACGGGCCGCTGATCCGGCTGGTGCCGGTCGACTCCCACCCGATGCTGGCCCACGTGGGCAACCTGCGGCGGCTCGCCTCCCGGCCCGGCCTGCGGGTCCGGGTGGTCGGCCGGCTGGACCCGGACCGGGCCAGCACACTGCGACCGCTCGCGGTCGGCCCGGTGCCCGGTGCCGCCGCCACGTTGCGGCTGCCGGCGGACTGGCACGGCCGGGCGGACCTCGGCTACGACGAGCTCCAGGGCGGCCACCTGCCGCCGCGCGACCCGGCGGAGACGACCGGCCCCGTCCTGGCCGTCGGCGCCGACGCGGTGGCGGAGTCCCCGCTGTGGCGGGTCCGCCGGCTGGTGGAGTTGGCCGTCTCGGGCGGTCGTCGCGCCGTCGCCGAGGCGGCCCGCGGCGACGGCGCCGGCCTGGCCGGCCCGCTGCGCCGCGCCGGCTTCACCACCGCCGCCGCGCTCACCACCGCCCTGGCCGACGAGTCCGACCGGCGCGGCCGGGACGCGTTCGGCCGGCGTACCGATCCCGACCCGGACCGGTACGCGTGGGCCTGGCTCGCCGCGACCGCTCACCTCGCCGCCGCCGAGCGGGAGCTGATCCGGTCCTCCTGGACCGCCCCGCCGCTCGGCTGACCTGCGGGAACCCGGGCCGGTGGCGGTGGTGGTCCGGTCGCCACCGACGCCCCACCGCCGAGGCCCCGGCACCCGTCCGAACCCGGGCGGGTGCCGGGCCCTCGGGCGAGGGGAACGCACGCGTGGGGGCCGTGCGCGTCACGACCCGCCCGCCGGGCGGTCCTCGGGCACATCGGGGGAAACCCGGTGGACGTCCGTGACGCGGGACTAGATTGATTCCGCATGGTCGAAAACGGACGGGGGACGGGTCGTGCGTGGACTCACGGACAAGGTCGTGCTCGTGACGGGGGGCGGATACAGCCCCGAGCAGGTCGGTTCCGGTCTCGGCCAATCCATGTGCGTGGAGCTCGCCCAGGAAGGGGCGAAGATCGTCGTGTCCGACCTCTCCCTGGAACGCGCCAACGCGACGGTCGAGCGGATTCGCGACGCCGGGGGAGACGCGACGGGGGTGGCGGCGGACGTCACCGACGAGGCTTCGGCCGACGCCATGGTGAGGGGCGCTCTCGACGCGTACGGCCACGTCGACGTGCTGGTGAACAACGCCGGCGTGTTCGGCGCCTACCTCCCGCTGCTCGAGATCGAGACCAGCCAGTGGGAGCGCGTCATGGCCGTCGACCTGAAGGGCGTCTTCCTCGCGACGAAGGCCGTGCTTCCCCACATGCTGGAGCGCGGCAGCGGCGTCGTGATCAACGTTTCCTCCGCCTCCGGTCTGGTCGCCAGCGAGGTCGGGGCCGAATACACCACGGCCAAGCATGGCGTCATCGGGCTGACCAAGCAGATCGCCTACGACTACGGCCACCGGGGCATCCGCGCCGTGGGCATCGGGCCCGGCGTCATCAAGACGGCAGCGTTCGAGGGCGTGGAGATCACCAGCGACTTCCCGTTCTACGACCTGACCATGCAGGCCCCCGCGGGCCGGTACGGCGAACCCCACGAGGTGGCCCGGGCGGTCTGTTTCCTCGCGAGCGACGACGCCTCCTTCATCCACGGCCACACCATCCCGGTCGACGGCGGGTCTCCCGTCAGGTGACCGAGCCGGCCGGCCCGGCCAGGCCGAGGCCCGCCGAAGCGCGTGCTAATTCGTATTATCACCTTGACGCCGCCGAGACGGCGCGCGCAGACTCATCGATCAACGAACCCGTTCCGCGCTGAGCGTCCACACCGTCCGGTCGCTCAGCGCGGGGTCGAGTGACGCCTGCCCGCACCCCCCCTGCCCCCGTCGGCGCGCCCCACGAACGGAGGGAACGCGATGACGCGTACCCCGGAAGGCTCCTTCTCCCGACGCACGCTGCTGCGTGGCGCGGCGGCCGCCGGTGTCGCGACCGCGACCACCGGCGCCGGCCTTGCCGCGACCTCCGCACCGGCGCTCGCCGCACCGGCCGGCTTCCCCAACTACCGGTACGTGCGCGACGCGTTCGACAGGCCGTTGCGTTACAACCCGACCGGCGAGTTCATCTTCCCGTGCGTGCGCGGGGTCTACGACAAGATCAGCGGCGCGCTCGGCCGCTACTACCTCTACTACGCGCCGCACGACGCGCCCGGCGGGATCTGCCTCGCCTACGCCAACCGGCTCGAGGGCCCCTACACCGAGTACGCCAACAATCCCGTCGTCGACCGGGTGCTGCCGTCCACGACGGTGAGCCACGTGTCGTCGCCGCACGTGGTGTGGGACGCGCCGACCCGGCAGTTCTACCTGTACTTCCACGGCGAGAACTACACGACGCGCGTCGCCCGCTCGAGCGACGGCGTCCGCTTCACCGACGAGACGCCGATCCTGTCGACGAACCTGGTGCCCAACACGACCGAGACCTCGTACGCGCGGGTCTTCGAGCACTCGGTGGCCGGCAAGGGAAACCGCTACGTGATGGTGTTCATGGGCGCCCACACGATCCGGCCGGGCACCCGGAAGATCTTCTGGGGCTGGTCGCCGAACGGGTGGAGCGGCTGGCAGTTCTCGCCGAACCCGCTGGTGTCGCCGTCGGGCGACGGGCTCACCGACATCTCCGCGCCGCACCTGTTGAAGCGCAACGGCACCGCTTACATCGCGTACCACGGCAGCAGCGGCAACATGTACCTGACCGAGGTCGGCAACAACTTCGACCGGGAGGTCCACCTCGGCGTGTTCCACCGGCCGATCGCGTCGGACAACGGCCGGGTGGCGTCGCCGACGTTCGGCACCGACGGCGGCGTGGAGTACATGCTCTACGAGGCGGGGCCCCGCCTCGACGCCAGGATCTGCGTGGCCCGCGCGGTCTAGGGCCAGATCAGGCGACGTCGCCCGGTGGGTCGGTGGTCGTGGCTCCGGCCACCGGCCGGGACGGACCGGCCCGGTCGTCCCCACCCGTGCGGGGTGGATCCGGCTGCGGTTCGGGCGCGGCGAAGGTGACCGGTGCGTCGAACGCGGCCCGCCGTGCGGCGCGGCGCAGCGCGGCGAGCACGGCGGGGCCGGCGAGGACGATCGCCACGGCGGTGGTGATCGCGCGTCCGGTGTCCCAGCCGAAGGTGGAGGTGACCGCCGTGAACACGGCGAAGCGGTGCAGGTTCTCCAGCAGTGGCGCTCCGGCGACGTAGGAGAGCTGGGTGTCCGCGCCGATGCTGAACGGCCAGAACCACAGGTTCATCAGCAGTCCGTAGCCGTAGGCCGCGAGGACGCCGTAGCCGGCCAGGGCAGCGATCTCGGCCCGGCCCCGCAGCCTCGCCGGTAGCAGGCCGGCGCCGAGACCGATCCAGGACGCGGCCAGCATCTGGAACGGCAGCCACGGCCCGACCCCCGCGGTGAGCAGCGCGGAGGCGAACAGCGACGTCGAGCCGAGCAGGAAGCCGAATCCGGGCCCGAACACCCGGCCGGCGAGTACGAGCAGGAAGAACACCGTCTCGATGCCTGCGGTGCCGGCGCCGAGCGGGCGCAGCGCGGCGTTGACGGCCGCGAGCACCCCGAGCATCGCCAACGCCTTGCTGTCGATGCCGCCGGAGCTGAGTTCGGCCAGCACCAGCGCCACGAGCACCGGCAGCACCACGAGGAACACCAGCGGCGCCTCGCCCGTGCGGGCGGTGCTCTCGGGGTGGGCGGGGACGAAGAACGGCCAGGTGAAGGTCGCCAGTGCGGCGGCCGAGGCCAGGACCAGCACGACAGCGGTACGCGGGGCGACCCGCAGCACGCTCACCCCGGCGCCCCGGTCGTGGCCAGTGCGGCCGTGACCTGCTCCACGGTCAGCCACGGCGCGGGGGCGAGGACCTTGGCCACCTGCGGGGCGAACGCCGGCGAGGCGAGCATGACCTCCGCGGTGGTGCCGGCGGCGACGATCTCCCCCTCGGCCATCACCACGACCTGGTCGGCGAGGGCCGCGACGAGCTCGACGTCGTGCGTCGCGATGAGCACCGCCCGGCCGTCGGCGGCCAGCCGTCGGACGACGGCGGTGAACTGCCGCTTGGCGCGGTAGTCCAGGCCGCGGGTCGGCTCGTCGAGCAGGACCACCGGCGGGGCGGCGGTGAGCTGGACGGCGAGCGCGAGCGCGAGCCGCTGCCCCTCGGAGAGGTCACGGGGGTGCCGGTCGGCGGGCAGCCCCGGGGTGAGCTGGTCGAGCATCGCCCGACAGGTGCCGGCCGGTGCCCCGGTCTCCCGGTCGGCCTGGTCGCACTCGCCCTCCACCGTCTCCAGGTACAGCAGGTCACCGGGGGTCTGCGGAACCAGACCGACATGCCGGCGGGCCCGGCCCGGCGGCAGGGCCTTCGGGTCGACGGTGCCCTGCGCGCCGACGACGGCGACAGTGCCGCCCTGGCGGGGGCCGCTGCCCTGCACCGCCCAGAGCAGGCTCGACTTGCCGGAGCCGTTGCGCCCCATCAACGCCACGATCCGCCCGGGAGACAGCTCCATGTCGACGCCGGCCACGGCGACCGTCCCCGGGTAACGCACGACGACGGCGCGGGCAGTCAGGACGGGGGGCCCGGCCGGGACCGTCGCCGCGGCCGGCACGGCGGCGTCGACGAGCCGGTGGCGCAGGGCGGCCGCCCGCCGGCGGGCATCGCGTACGGACAGCGGCAGCGGCGTCCAGCCGGCGAGACGGCCCAGCTCGACCAGCGGTGGTGCGATGTCGACGTCGGCGAGCACGGCGGCCGGTTCCCCGTCCACCACCCGACCGTCGCCGGGCAGGTAGAGCAGCCGGTCGGCGTACTGCACGACCCGTTCCAGCCGGTGCTCGGCCAGCACCACCGTCACGCCGAGGTCGTGCACCAGCCGGGTCACCACGGCGAGCACGTCCTCCGCCGCGGTGGGGTCCAGCGCGGAGGTGGGCTCGTCGAGCACCAGCACCCGCGGGTGGGCGGTGAGGACCGACCCGATGGCGACGCGCTGCTGCTGCCCGCCGGACAGCGTCCGCAGCGGCCGGTCGCGCAGCTCGGCGATGCCCAGCAGGTCGAGGGTCTCCTCGACCCGTTTGCGCATCACCGTCGCCGGCAGGGCGAGCTGCTCCATCCCGTAGGCGAGCTCCTCCTCGACGGTGTCGGTGACGAACCCGGACAGCGGATCCTGCCCGACCACGCCGACGACGTCGGCGAGGTCGCGCGGCGGATGACGGCGGGTGTCCCGGCCGTCAACCGTCACGCTGCCGTGCAGGGTGCCTCCGGTGAAGTGCGGCACCAGCCCGTTGATCGCCCGCAGCAGCGTGGACTTGCCCGTGCCGGTGCGACCGACGACCAGGCAGAGCTCGCCCTCGTCGATGCGCAGCGTCACGTCCCGCAGGGTCGGGCGGTCGCTCTCGGCGTAGCGGACGGTCACCCGGTCGAAGTCGATCACGAAGGGCCTCCCGGTGTGGGGGACGACGACGCCAGCCGACCCGCTCCGTCGGCCGGCGCGGCGTCGACCGGACCGCGGGGTGCGGTCGGCGGGCTGGCGGTGCGCGCGGTGGACGTCCTTGCGAGCGCGGGAGGCGGCGCCAACCAGGCCGGTGCCGCCGCGACCGCGACGGCGAGCAGCGTCAGCGGGGTCAGCTCGGGCCAGGTGAGGGGGCTCACCGGCGGGTAGAGAAGCTCCGGATCGACCGAACCGGCCAGCACCGTCAGCGCGGCGGCGCCCACCCCGCAGCCGGCCACGAGCAGTTCCGCGCCCCGCCAGCGGTCCGGCCGGTAGCGGCTGCGCCGCACCCGACGGCCGGCCAGCAGCATGCCGGCCACGGCGGTCGACAGGCCGACGAGGAGCATCGGCAGACCCAGGTAAGCGGGGCCGGTGGCGTCGAGCAGCCCGTACGTGCCGGCGCAGACGCCGACCAGCCCGCCGAGCACCAGCGCACCGGTGACGGCGCGCTGCCCGGCCGGCACCGCCGGGGTGCGGCCGTAGCCCCGGGAGTCCATCGCCGCGGCCAGTGCCAGCGACCGGTCCAGCGCGTCGGCCAGCACCGGCAGCGCGATGCCCCGCAACGCCCGTACTCCCCGGCCGGAGGCGCCCCGCAGCCGCCGCGCCCGGCGGACCCGCAGCACGCTCTCGACCAGTTGCGGGGCGACCGACAGGGCCACCACCACGGCCGTGCCCACCGCGTACAGGGCCCCGGGCACTGCTTTGAGCAGCCGCTTCGGGTTGGCCAGGGCGTTCGCCGCGCCCAGGCAGACCAGCATCGTGGCCAGCCGTAGCCCGTCGTGGAACCCGCCGAGGAGTTGCTCGGCGGCGACCGGCCCGAACAGGCGGATTCCCGCCGCCCACGCGGGCAGGGGGATTTCGGGGAGCCGGACGAGCACGTGGTCGCCCTGCCCGCCGCCGAACACGATCCGGAAGAGCACCCGCATCGTCACGATCACCGCGCCGAGCACCAGGTACATCCGGAACGCCAGCGCCCACGGCGCGTCTCCCCGCCGCCGGACGACCACCAGCGCGGCGACGGCGACGAGCAGGCCCAGCGGCAACGGGTTGGTGGTGTGGCTGGCCGCGGTGGCCAGGCCGAGCGCCCACAGCCACCACGCGCCGGGGTGCAGCGCCCGGGGCAGGCGCGTCGCCCGGCCCACCGGCCGTGCCCGGTCCGCTCCGGCGGGCCTCTCCACCCGGCGGGTGCTCCGGTCAGTCATCCGGCTCGACGGTCCGCCGCCGCCGTGCGGCCAGCAGGCCGCCCGCGCCGAGCGCGACCAGCAGCAGCACGCCGGCCGCCGTCCCCAGCGGGATGCCGCGAGCGTCACGGGGGGCGGCGACCTCGGTCACCACCGGCTGGTCGACGGAACCGCCCGCCGGTGGGCTGACGGCAGCGCTCGCGGGTGGCGCCGCGACGCCCGCGCCCGGTGTCGGGACCGGGCCGCCGGCCGTCGGCGTACCGGTGGGGAGCGGCGCGGGCCCGGCGGAGCCCGGCGCCGGTCCTGCCGCGCCGGGCCGGCCCGCGGTGGCGGGTGGTGGCGGGACCGGTCGACCGTCTCCTGCCGGCGGTGGCGCGACCGGGCCGCCCCGGGTGGGCGGTGCCGGGGGCGGAGGGCTCGGTGGTGGTGGCGGTGGCGCGGGACGCCTCGGCGCGGCGCCCGGCCGGGGCGCGTCGTTGGCGTTGCGGTTGAGCGAGAACGACCAGCCCTCGAAGCTGCCGGCCGGCGGCTTGCGGTTGAGCACACCCTTGTCGCTGTACGTCCAGCTGCCGCCGCTGGTCGCGTGCCAGTACGACCAGTAGGCGCTGGCGGGAGGCGTGTCGACGCACTTCTCGGACGCCGTCGACGGCTTGCCCTCGATCCGGCAGACGAACCCCTCGCCCCAGCGCAGCGTGCCGGTGATCTGGAACCCGGCGTTCTTGAGGGCCGCCAGCCCGGTGGACTGCTCGCCCCGGGCGCACCGCACCACGGTCCCGCCGCCGAGCTCGTTGAAGTCGACCACCACTGTCACACCGGAGGCGTCCGGGCAGTAGCCGGCCGATCCGGCGGCCCTCGCGGGGGTGCCCGGTCCGACCATCGTGCCGGCGGCGGTGAGGGCGACGACCAGACCGGCGCGGGCGGCCCGGACGGTCACGCCGCCCGCCGACGGCCGAGTACGACGAGCAGCACCCCGCCGCCGACCAGCAGGAACGCGATCAGCACGTAGCTGGTGATCGCCGCGCCGGTCGTCGGCAGCCCGCCGAGGCCCGGGGTGGTCGGGGTCGGGCCCGGGGCGGCGGTCGTCGACGCCGTGGCGGACGGGGTCGACGGCACGGTCGTCGCGGACGGGCTGGGTGTCGGGACGGCCGTCCCGGTGGGCGTCGGTGACCCGGTGGGCGCCGGCGAGGTGGTGGCGGTGGGGGAGGCGGTGGCGGTGGGTGGGGCCGTGCCGGTCGGGGTCGGTGCGGGCGACGACGGCGGCGGGTCGAGGCCGATGCGTCCCAGCGGCACCTGGACGAGGCCGAGGACGGCCTGTGCGCTGCCTCGACGCCACTGGTCCCGGTCGGTGTCGGTGATCCCGGACGCGACGGCCGTCGTCAGGCTGTCGGTGTTGTAGGCGACGGCGCCCGCGTCGGCGGCGGCCGCGCCGCCGTTTGCCGCGGTGAGCTGTAGTGCGGTCAACGCGCCGGCGGCCCGCGCGGCCTCGGCGTCGCGGCCGGCGGCGGCGAGGGCCTGCCCGGCCAGGCCGGTGCTGTTGGAGTTCGCGCCGGTGGTCGGGCCGGAGCCGCCGAACGAGCCGTCGGCGCGCTGCTGATCCACCAGCCAGGCCGCGCCCTTGGCTGCCGCCGCGGCGGCGCCGGCGGCGCCGTCGGCAGCGGCGGCGAGCAGCGCCTGCACGGCCATCGCGGTCGAGTCGACGTCGAGGGTGGCGTCGGCCTGCTCGTCGCAGGACGGGGACGGGCCGTCGGCGGTGTCGGGGTAGAGCCGGAACCCACCGGCCGCGCACTGCTGGCGGATGAGGAAGTCGACGGTGTCCTGCGGTACGTCGCCGCTGCGAGCCAGGCCCAGCACGGCGAAGGCCTGGTCGAAGGCGTTGCTGGCGTCCGGACCGGTGTCGGCGGTGGTGCGGCTGGTGATCCGCCCCCGCTGGTGTCCCGCGTCCGCCCCGGCGAGCAGCGACAGGGTCTCCGTCCGCAGGTCGAAGCCGCCGAAGTCGGTGGGATCGGCGCCGGCGGCGGAGGCGGCGTACAGCAGCTTCGCGGTCGACCCGCCGTCGATGAAGCCGGGGATGCCCCAGTCGTCGAGGCTGTTGTACGACCGCACGTGCGCCGCGACCTGCGCCGTCGCGGCCTGACGGACCGGCGCGTCCACCCCGGTGGCGGAGAGGGCGAGGAGCCCGTCGATGGTCAGACCCCAGTCCGGACCGCCGAACGGGCCGGGCAGCACCCCGTCGGCGAACTCGCCGGCCAGCCAGGAGGCGGCGTCGCGCGCGGCGGCGGCGTGGGTCGGGGCGGGCGCGGCCACGACGGTCAGGGGTACGGCGGTGAGCGCGGCGATCGTCGCCGCTGTGGCGGCGACGACGCCGGCGCCGAGACGCCGGGAACGGGACCGGGACATGAGGGGTGCCTTTCGCGGAGCGGTCGGTGGAAGCTCCGGAAAGCACCCGGGGACAGCGACACCCCGCTCGCGTGATGCGATGAGCGGGGTGGAACGGACCTCGGTGGCCCGGACTTCACCCTGTAAACCTCGACAGTGGAAGCCGCTCGTCCCGGGCGAGGCATTCCGGCTCGCGAGGCCGGGGCCTCGCTCACGGTTGCGGGTCAGCGCCGGCTTCGAACCGGCTTCCCCCCACTCGGGACGTATGCAGTTGTGGACCGGCGTGCACCGGGTGCCGACACCGTACCGCCCGCACGTCGCGCGACGCCAGGGAGGTGGCCGGCACCCGGTGCACCGCTGCGGTCACACCCGGTGTGCGGCCACGGTCAGGGCGCGGCGATGCTCGGCGGGGCGCCCGCGCCGAAGGACCAGCCCTCGACGGTGCCCGGGGCCGGGTTGTAGCTGCTCGCGCCGGACGTGCTGTAGGACCAGGCGCCGCCGCTGGGGGCATGCCAGTACGACCAGTACGCCGTCGCGGGCGGGGTGTTGACGCACGGATCGGCCGTGGCGGTCGGCTTGCCGTTGATCCGGCAGACGAACGCCAGCCCCCAGCGCTGGGTGCCGGTCACCGTGAAGCCGGCGCCCTGGAGGGCGGCCAGCCCGGTGGCCGGGTCGCCCGGAGCACAGCCGACCTGGACGCCACCGCCGAGCGCGGCGAAGTCGACCACGACGGTGACGCCGGAGGTGCCGGTGCAGGCCGCGGCGTACCCGGCCCGGGGGGCGGGTTCGACGGCGGTGAGGGCGACGGCGGCGACGGCGGCTGCCAACAGGCCGGCGAGCCGGGTGCGGACGGTGGATCGGTGACGGAACACGGTTCCTCCTGGAATCGGTGGAGCGACGGGACGGGTCACGGGCAGGCGGGGACCGGTGCGCCCGGGGTGGCGCCGGCCGCGGACAGCCGGGCGTACCCGGTGCCGGTCAGGCCGAGGACGGCCTGGCCGGTGGCCCGGGCGGCGGTGCCGGGGTCGAAGGCGCCGCCGTCGAAGTCGACCGCGCCCCGGTCGGCCGGCACCCCGGCGCAGCCGACCTGAAGTCCGGCGAGGAACACCCGCGCGCGGGCCCAGGCCAGCGGCCGGCTGCCGTCGCGCAGCGCCTGCGCGGCGAGGCCGGTGCTGTTGGCGTTGGGGATGCCGGCGGCGTTGGCGAAACCGCCGTCGGCGCGCTGCACGGACAGCAGCCAGCGCAGCCCGGCGGCGGCGTCGGTCGGGCGGCCGGTGACCCGCAGCGCCTGCACCGCGAGCGCGGTGGCGTCCACGTCGGAGGTGCAGACCGGCTGTGCGGGCAGCAGCGGGTAGCCGCCGTCCGGGCAGCGGGTGGCGGCCAGCCAGGCGGCGGCCGCCGGGGGCGTGCCCTGCGAGGTGCGGCCCAGGGCGAGCAGGGCGAAGGACTGGCTGAACGTGTTGCTGTAGTCCCCGTACGCCGACCGGTCGGTGAACCGGCCGGTGGGGGCCTGCAGCGAGCGCAGCCGGGCGACCAGGTCCATGCCGCCGACGTCGGTGGGGTCGCCGCCGCGTACCTGGACGGCGAGGGCGAGCTTGGCGGTCGCGCCCGCGTACGCCTCGGTCGCGCCGTCGCCGAGGTAGGCGTCGCGGATGTCCGGCCGGGTGACCCAGGCCAGCGCCCGGGCCCCCGAGTCGTCGGCGACGCCGGCGGCGGCGAAGGCGAACACCGCGTCGAGGGTGAGGCCCTGGTCGGGGTAGGTGACGCCGTCGAAGACGACCTCGAGGCGTTCGCCGGCGACGAGTTGCCGGGCCAGCCAGCCGGCCGCGGCCTCCGACCGGCCGACCCCGGAAGGCGAGGTGGGGGAGGCGTGGGCGGATGCCGGTGCGGCGAGGGTGAGGGTGGCGAGGGTGAGGGCGGCGAGCACGCCGCGGAACAGGGTGAGCAGGCGGTGCCGGCTCAGGCGGACGACCATCGGAAGCGCCTTTCCGGCCCGGCGGTCGTCAGAAGCCCGGACGACCGTCGCAGCGCGGGGGTCGACCGGGACTCCGACCCGTGGGCCACGACGGGTGGGGAGCGGATTCTGCGCGTACGTCGGGTATTCGGGCTCGCCGTCGGAGGTGCATCTCGACGGCCTACCGTTGCGGGCCAGCGCCGGAATTCGACCGGACTTCCCCCGCACGCACGCGCGTTGGTTGAGTTGTGGCGCCAGTCTGGAGTGGAGGGACGCCGGATGTCAATGCGTGATCGGCCGCGCGCGTCGGGTCATGGTCCGGTGGTCGGTCAGGGCAGGAGCTCGACGTACCCGTCGGTCGCGTGCAGGCGAACCCGCTGTCCGTTTCGGATCAGCCGGGTCGCCCGCTCCACCCCGACGAGGGCGGGCAGGCCGTACTCGCGGGCGACCACCGCCCCGTGGGTCATGAGGCCGCCCACCTCCGTCACCAGTCCCGCGATCGCGACGAACAGGGGTGACCAGCTCGGGTCGGTGTAGGCGGTGACCAGGATGTCGCCCGGTTCGAGGTCGGCCTCGGCCAGGTCCAGGACGACGCGGGCCCGTCCCTCGACGGTCCCGCCGGAGACCGGGAGGCCGGCCAGCGCGCCGGCCGGCACGTCCTCGCGCCGGTACGCGCCGGCGATGCCCTCGCCCTCCGACGTGAGCACCCGGGGCGGGGTGAGCGTCCGGTACGACCTGAACGCGTCCTTGCGCCGCTGGATGAGCTGGTCGTCCACCTCGTGCGTACGCACGACGTCGTGGAGCTCCTGGAACGTCAGGTAGAAGATGTCCTCCTGCTCCGGGAGCACGTGGGCCCGCACGAGGCGCTCGGCCTCTCTCAGCAGGGCCTGCTTGTAGCTGAGGTAGCGGCTGACGATGACGTACTTCGGATACTCCCGGTACCCGATGAAGGTCCGGACCCGGTCGATCATCCGCTTCGTCTCCGCCGCCTTGCGCTGCCCGTCCGGCAGGGCCCGCAGGCGCTCCAGGACCTCCTGTTCCTTCCGCGCCGCCCGCTGGCGCCGCTGCGCGAAGCGCCGCGTGCGGGCGCCCGGCTCGAGGTTTCTGACGTTGTCGAGGATGAGGGGCACGAGCGTGGTGGGGCGTTCGCTCCAGCGTGGCCTCGTGATGTCGATCTCGCCCGCGCAGCGCATGCCGTACCTGTCGAGGTAGGCCCGGATGGCGTCTCGCGCTTCCCGGCCGCCCGGGATCCGGGGCAGCTCGTCCACGAAGCCCTCGTCCTCGACCTCCCGCAGGAAGGCCACCACCTCCGGGTGCGGGCGGATGACGTCGGCGACGTCCAGCAGCGCCAGTCCCATCTCCGACGTGACGTTGTCGGGCGCGGACAGCGTGAGCGTGTCGGCGACGTTCTTCTCGCCCAGCCACTCGTACAGCCTGTCGTTGAGCCACCACGTGGCTTCCATCCCCGCCATGATCGCCTGCATGCTCAGCGGATCGGCAAGGCCCCGCTTGTGCTCCTCGAAGGCCTCCAGCAGGAAGTCGAACAGCGCCGGCCCGGACTTCGTCCGGATGTCGCGCCGCAGGGTGGCGAGGGCCGCCTGGCTGCGTTCGACCAGCTCGGTGACGATGGCCGGATCGTTCTCGATCGGGGCGGGCGCGCCGCCGGCGGGCGGCCCTGCCGGACCCTGGTCGGGAAGCGACGGGACGAAGTCGCCGCGGCCGAGGACGGTCTCCAGCGCGTCCCTGATCAACGGATCGGACCGCCCCACCATCTCCAGGAGGCCGGCGCGGCCCGCGGGCGCGGCCAGGCGCCCGGTGACGTCGACGAACAGCCTCCCGCCGGCCTCGTGCATCGGCGCCATGGCCGTCAGCTGCCACATGGAGATCCCCAGGGGCTTCATGGGGTCCGTCATCATCTGCTGGTGACCGACGGAGACGTAGACGTGGTTCGCGCCGTCGCCGGCCTCGGGGATGGGGAACAGCGTGGTGATCGGACGGCTCTGGACGATCTGGAAGTCGTCGTCGACCAGGCACCATTCGATGTCCTGGGGGTGGCCGAAGTGGGCTTCGATCCGCCGGCCGAGCCGCACCAGCCGCACGACCTGCGCATCCGTCAGGGCCGGCTGCTCCTGCCGCTCCGTGTCGATCGCCTGTTCCCTCGTCCCGCCGGCCGGCAGGGCGTGGATGGTCAGTCGCTTGGCGGCGATCGCCCTGGCGATGATCTCACCGTCCCGCACCCGGTAGGCGTCGGCGTTCACCAACCCCGAGACGAGGGCCTCGCCGAGGCCGAAGCTCGCCTCCACGACAGCGACCTTCCGGTTGTGCGTGACGGGGTCGGCCGTGAACAGGACGCCGGCCGCCTGCGGGAAGACCATCTTCTGCACGACCACGGCCATCTGGACCGTGCGGTGGTCGATGCCGTTGCGTCGCCGGTAGGCCACGGCCCGCTCGGTGAAGAGCGAGGCCCAGCACCGGCTGACGTGCTGGAGAATCGCCTCCTGCCCCACCACGTTCAGGTACGTGTCCTGCTGGCCCGCGAAGGAGGCCGTCGGCAGGTCCTCCGCCGTCGCGCTGGACCGGACGGCACAGGCAACCCCCGCACCGAGCCGGGCGAGGGCCCGGATGATCGCCGCTGCCACGTCGTCGGGGAGGACGACCGCTTCGATGGCGCGGCGGATCTCCGCACTGAGGGCGCGGCTCGCCTCCCGGTCGTCCGGGTCCAGGCGCGACAGCCGGTCGAGCCGATCGTCGATCGACGGCGCTTCGACCATGATCCGCCGGAAGGCGTCCGTCGTCACGCAGAAGCCAGCCGGTACGCGGATGCCGTCGATCCGCGACGAAGCCCCCAGGTGCGCGCCCTTGCCGCCGACGGTCGCGACCTGCGCGTCGCCGACCTCGTGGAGGTCGCACACGTACTGCTCGATCATCGCGACACCTCCGAGGCAGTCGGCATCCGTCGCGACAACGACACTCGCACGTCGTGCGCCGCTTCTTCGCCGGTTTCCGGTTCGGCGGACGATTCTGCGGCAGGACCCGGGTCTTGCGGCAAGCCCTCCAGCCCGATATACGTTGAAGCGGGACAGTTCTCCTCGTGGTTGTCCGCTGCGACGAGGTGACGCCATCACCGACAGGCGCGAAGCGGCGCGATCACCAACAGGTGATCTCCGCGATCGCCGCCGCGATGTCCTCAGGCCAGCAGTTGCTCGCGCATCCTCGCGCCGGGATTGAACCCGCCCACCACCCGAGGGCTGGCCGGATCGTGCACGTCGAGGGTGTTGTTGCGGCGCATGAGCTCACGCACCGGAGGTGGCAGCCGGGGCGGGTCGTCCATGGCCGCGAGGATCTGTCCGGCGCTCGTGATCAGCCTGTCGGCGAGGGCGGCGGCGTCGGTGTCCACCCGCACCCGGCCGTACTCCCAGCCGGCGGTGGTGAGGTCGAGCACCTCGAACACGCGGGTCACGAGAGGATTCGGGTCGGTCACCTGGTCGAGCCGGGCAGCCTGGCCGCCGAGCACCGCGACGGCGGCGGCCACCTGCGCGTACGGGTGGAAGCCGCTCGGTAACGCGAACAGCGGCCAGCGCAGGGCTCGGCCGGCCTCCATCCACAACGGCCGGTAGTTGCGGCGGTGCACCAGGAGCCGGCGGCCCGTTCGTCGGTGGACGTCCTGGGCCTGGGCCTGCAGGTCCACGTAGGCCTCGTCGGCGACCTGGCTCACGATCCGGGCCGCCACCACCACGCCGTCGTCGTCGTTCAGCATCCCGGCGACGGCCTGGACCTGCTCGGGGAACCGGAGCTGCGCGTGGGCGCCGTACCGGTGCTGGACGTCGCGGAGCAGAGCCTGCTGCCGTTCCGGATCGAGCTGGACCCGCCCGCCGCCCAGCAGTCGCTGGAGCCAACGCATTTCGCCTCGTTTCAGCAGAGCCGTCCCGGACTGCGGCAATGCTAGTGCGTCGGACCTTCCCGCGCGCGGAAGGGGGTCGCCGAGCCGCCGTCGCGTTCCGCCCGACGGCCCAATGGCCGTCGATATTGACGTGCGACGACGGCGCGGACAGAATCACGGCACCCACCATGATCCCCGCTGGGAGATGCCATGACCCGTCCCCGCCTGCCGTTCCTCCGGGCCGCCAGCCGGCTGGCCGCGTTCGCCGCGGCCACCGCCGGTGTGCTGCTCACCCTCGCCGCACCGGCCAACGCCGCCGCGCCCACCGGGCGCTACGTCGCGCTGGGTGACTCGTACACCTCCGGCCCGCTGATCCCCACCCAGATCGACCTGAACTGCCTGCGTTCCAGCCGCAACTACCCGTCGCTGGTCGCCGCCTCCGTCGGCTCGTCGGCGCTCGCCGACGTGAGCTGCTCCGGCGCCACCACGGAGGACATCCTCGTCGGCGGCAGCGGCGCACTGGGCATCTCGTTGCCCCCGCAGCTCAGCGCGATCACCCCGGACACGACGCTGGTCACCGTGCAGATCGGCGGCAACGACATCGGCTTCTCCGGCATCATCACCGAATGCGCCGAGGCGAGCCTGAGCAGCCCTCTCGGGTCTCCGTGCAAGAACCGGTACACCGCCGGTGGCGTCGACCAGTTGCAGGCCAGGATCGCCGCCACGGCGCCGAAGGTGACCGCCGTGCTGCAGGCCGTCCACCGTGCCGCCCCGGGCGCCCGGGTCGTGGTGCTCGGCTACCCGGCGATCGTGCCGGACAGCGGCTACGGCTGCTGGCCGGTGGTCCCGATCGCCTACCAGGACGTGCCGTACCTGCGTAGCGTCCACAAGTCCCTGAACGGGATGCTCGCCAGCACCGCCGCCGCGAACAACGCCACCTACGCCGACGTCTACGCCCCGTCGGTCGGCCGCGACACGTGCAAGAGCAGCGGCACCCGCTGGGTCGAAGGGCTGGTCCCGCAGAACGCCGCCGCCCCCTTCCACCCCAACGCCAGGGGCGAGCAGGGCATGGCCAACGCGCTGCTGGCCAGGTTGAACAGCTGACCGACGATTTCCGACCTGACCTGACGAGCACCGGCCACCCGACCCGCCGCCCATCCGGCGGCGTCACGGGTGGCCGGTGCCGGGCGAACACCGTCACCTGTTCGTCCATCGCCACCTACTGCCCCGCGACGGCCCCGCCGATCGGGCGCGGGGCCGCGATCTGGAGGCGGTCGGCGGCGGTCAGTCGGCGACGACGAGCGCCTGGGGCGCGGCGGCCTTCATCCGGGTGCGTAGCCACTTGAGCTGGATGGCCGTTTCACCCTCGCAGCGTCGTACGAGCGCGAGCAGGTCCTCGTCGCGCGCGCCGTAGGCGGCCTGGCCGACGACGGTCCAGGCGATGTCGCACTCGGCGGCCATCAGGTAGAGGTCCTGGAGGTCACGCAGCAGGCCGATGCCGCCGGTGCGGGTGCCGGTGAACAGCTGCGAGTGCAGCCGGTCGGGTTCGGTCGGGGCGTCCTCGGCGTAGCGGGCGGCGAACGGGCGCAGGCCTTCGGCGTGCGCGTCGCAGCGCTTCGCCTGTCGCTCACACAGGTGGCGGATGTCGGGTTCCTCGGCGTGCGCGTCGGCGACCTGCCGGAACGCGTCGGCGAGGTTGACCTGGGCGCGGTGCAGCAGGCCGAGGTAGTGGGCGAGGTGCACGGTTCACTCCTTCCCGCTGGTGGCCTGCGCCGCCGGTCCACCCGCGGTCGGAGGGATGCCGGCGTCCGGGGGTGGCGCGCTGCCGCCGACCGTCGGCGCCGGTGCGGGTACGCCGCCGCCGTCGGCGAGCTTCTCGACCGCGACGGCGGCCACCTTGAAGAGGGGCTGCTTGGAGACCGGATCCCAGGCGGTGACGGTCAGCTCGTTGGCGGCGCGGGGTGTGCGCTCGTGCGGGTCCTGGTCGAAGTAGCCGTAGTGGAACGGCAGGAACACCACGCCGGGGCGGATGCCGCAGAGGCGGGCGCGGGCCTGGATGCCGCCGCGCGCCGAGGCGACCCCGACCAGGTCGCCCTCGGCGATGCCGAGCCGGGCCGCGTCGGCCGGGTTGAGCTCCACCCACACGTCCGGCGCGGCCTGGTCGAGTTGTGGGGCCCGGCCGGTCTTGGTGCGGGTGTGGAACTGGTAGACGGTGCGGCCGGTGGTCAACAGCATGGGGTGTTCGTCGTCGGGCACGTCGGGGGAGGGCTGGTAGTCGACGGTGTGCAGGAACGCCCGCCCGCCCGGCTCCTTGGCGCGGTACTCCGGCTCGGTGAACTCGGCGCCGGTGGCGAGGTCGTGGCCGTACGTCTCGCAGTGGTCGGGGTCGGTGTGGAAGCGCCCGTCGGTGTAGAGGCGTTCGGTGCCGTCGGGCTGCTCGTCGGTGCAGGGCCACTGGACGCCGGAGCCGCCGCGCAGCTTGGCGTAGGTGATGCCGGTGTAGTCGCAGGGCCGCCCCCGCGAGCACTCCTTCCACGCCTCGAACACCTCCTCCGGCCCGGTCCACCGGATCAGCGGTTGCCCGTCGCGGTCCCGGAAGTCCATCCGCCGGGCGTAGTCGAGGAAGATGTCCAGGTCGGGGCGGGCCTCGCCCGGTGGGTCGACGGCCTTGTCGGAGATGTGCACGGTGCGGTCGACGCTGGTGAACGTGCCGGTCTTCTCGCCCCAGGTGGCACCGGGCAGCACCACGTCGGCCAGTTCGGCGGTCTCGGTCAGGAACAGGTCCTGCACCACCACGAACAGTTCCGGCTTCGCCAGGACGCGCCGGACGCGCGACAGGTCGGGCAGGGACACCGCCAGGTTGGTGGCGCTGATCCACAGCAGCTTGATCGAGCCCTGCTCGGCGTACCGGAAGATCTGCATGGCGTGCGTCGGGGGCGCCCAGTGCGGGATGACGTCGACGTCGACGTTCCAGAGCCGGGCCAGCTCCTCGATGTGCGCGGTGTTCTCCCAGTTGCGCAGGCCCGGCAGGTCCCCGTCGGCGCCGGTCTCCCGGGTGTTCTGCGCGGTGGGCTGGCCGTTCATCTGGTAGATCCCGGCGCCGGGCCGGCCGATCATGCCCCGGATCAGGTGCAGGTTGTTGACGCCGCAGGCGGCGGCGGTGGCCTGGTTGGACTGGTAGAAGCCCTGCAACACCGTCGACAGCAGCCGCCGCGAGGTGCCGAGCAGCTTGGCGGCGCACTCCACGTCGGCGGCCGGCACGTTGCCTGCCATGCGACCTCACCCTGCGGACCACCCAGTGGGGTGACCCCGTCACCCCCGACATGCGCGACGTCCTCCACGTCGCCGACGCCGTCGTCGCCACCGGTATGACCATCGGCAACGGCACCTTCGACGAGATCCTGCGCACCTGTCAGGACCGGGACGTCCCGCTGATCGTCTACGCCCAGACCGCCAGCGCGGTGGCCCGACACTTCCTCGGCGCAGGCGTCACCGCCCTGTCGGCGGAGCCGTTCCCGTTCTCACAGTTCAGCGCCGATCGGACCGTGCTGTACCGGTACCACGCCCAGTCCTGACCATTCTGAGGGGAAGACGTGGACGAGCACATCAGCGAGACACTCAGCAGGCCGGCCCTGATCCGCCTGGACGACCGCACCACCTGCGTGCGCTTCGAAACCAGCCACCGTCTCGGCGACGGTGAAGTCGAGGTCCGTGCCGCCGTCCTGGGTGAGCGCGGCGACCGACCGCGCGCTGCGGCGCAGCTTCAGGGTGGACAGGTCGTCGGAGCCGAGCCACACCACGCCGCGGCTCGGCCGCAGCGCCCGGTAGACGCAGCGCAACGCGGTCGACTTGCCGGATCCGTTCGGTCCGATCAGTCCGACGATCCGCCCGTCCGGCACGTCGAGCGACAGGTCCTGGACGATGACGTTCCCGTCGATCTCCACCCTGACGCCGTCGAGTCGAAGATCCATCACCGGCCGCCGAACAGGTAGCCACGGCGGCGCATCAGCGCGAGGAACACCGGTACGCCGATCAGAGCGGTGATCACGCCCAGTGGCAGCTCCCGGGGAGCCACCAGGGTGCGGGAGACCAGGTCGACCCAGACCATGAACACGGCACCGGCCAGCGGCGCGACGACCAGCACCCGGTGGTGCGAGGCGCCGACCACGATCCGGACCAGGTGCGGCAACACCAGGCCGACGAACGCGACCGCTCCGCTGACCGCCACCATCGCACCGGTGACCAGTGAGGTGATGACGAACAGTCGCCGACGTGCCCGGGTCGTGTCGACGCCCAGGCTGAGGGACGCCTCGTCGCCGAAGGTCAGCACGTCGAGGGTGCGGCTGTGCCGGTGCAGGACGACCCCTCCGACGAGGACGGTGGCCGCGGCGACCGGCAGGCCGCCCCAGGTAGCTGCGCCGAAGCTGCCCATGGACCAGAACAGCATGGTGGCGGTCGCCTCGCTGTCCGGTGTGAAATAGATGATCACCGCCATCAGTGCCTGGAAGCCGAACGACATGACCACACCGGTCAGCACGAGGCGCAGAGGCGTGATGCCGGTGCGGCTGTACGCGGCCAGGTAGACCAGCGCCGCGGCGGCCATCGCGCCGAGGAAGGCGCCGGCGGAGACCGCGTAGATGCCGAGCGCGCCGAGTCCGCCGGCGACCGTGACCGAGACGGCGCCGACCGAGGCGCCGGAGGAGACCCCGAGCACATACGGATCGGCCAGGGCGTTGCGCACCAGGGACTGGATCGCCACACCGACCGCGGACAGGCCCGCCCCGACGATCGCCGCGAGCAACACCCGTGGCGTGCGGATCTGCCAGATGATCTGGTACGTGGTCACCTCGTCGGCATGGATGCGGCCGCCGGTGAGCGCGGCCCAGAGGTACCGGGCCGTCTCGCCGGGCGGGATGGCGACCGGTCCGAGGCCGATCACCACCACGAGCGAGACGGCCAGCAGGACCAGCAGGGTGGCCACGGTGCCACCCGTTCGCAGTGACGGACGAGGGGTGCTCGCGGCAGGGGCGTCCGGGTCGACCACGAGGTCGACGGCCGTGGAGGGCGTCACGTCGAATCACTCTCCTGGTAACGAAATCCATTGTCAAATGCGTATCGTGGCACGTGACCTGGGCGATGAAGCCGTACCGCCGGGTCGTGCCTCGACGGGTCGGTACCGGGGGTGGATTCCGGGCTTCATGCGGGTCGTGCTCCTCCGGTGTCGGTCGGCTCCGCCACGCCGAGGGGGAAGCAGCCGGCGAACGGGTCGTGGTAGGTCCGCCAGAACTCCTCGCCGTCGGCGAGTTCGGCGTCGGTCAGCAGGCAGTCGGCGAGGGTGCGGTGCAGTTCGACGGGATCGACGTCGAGGCCGATGAAGACCAGGTGCTGGTGCCGGTCGCCGTAGTAGGGGTCCCACTCCAGGGCGGCGGCGAGCCGGCGCTGATCGCAGACGTGCTCCCAGCCGGGTTCGGGCAGGCTCACCAGCCAGTGCCCGAGGGATCCCATCGCCAGGCCGCCGCCGGCGAACTCCCAGGCCACGACGGTGTCGGGTTGGCTGGCCAGCCAGAGGTGGCCCCGGGAGCGGATCACGTCGGCGTTGACGTCCTCCAGGACGTCGTGCAGCCGCCGCGGGTGGAACGGGCGGCGGGCGCGGAAGACGGCGGAGACGACCCCGCAGTCGGCCTCCGGCTCGTGCGTGCCCAGCGCGAAGCCCTGCAGGCCCCGGGCGAGGACGCCGGGGGTCTCCGGCCGGTGCCGGTGGGTGTGGCGCAGTTGGCGGGTGAGCGCGTCGGCGTCGACGAGATCGCCGTCGACCCGGAAGTGTGCCGCCCACGGCGCCATCCGCTGGAGCAGGACCGCGATCCTGCCGGTGTCGAACTCCCCCTCCCGGGACCGCCCCCAGAGCACCAGGGTGTCGGCGTACTCGATCTGCCGGACCACGACGTCGGCGAGACCGCGGTGGTCGTCCTCGGCGGCCTGGATGCCGAGCGTGGCGAGGTCGTCGGTGCTGGCCAGGCCGTCGAGCAGGTGCTCGGCGTCGAGGACGGTGACGTAGGAGTCGACCTGGATGAGGTCGGTGACCGGTGTGCCGTCGACGAGGTGGTGGGCGCAGGCGGCGGCGACCGCCTCGGGTTCCACCACCTCGGGCAGCAACAGCACCAGGTCCTGGCCGGGGTTGTCCCGGGTGAGCCGGACGAGGGTGGGCAGCACGTCCTCCCGCAGCGTGCAGGAGGCGCAGCCGTGCGCCAGGGCGATCCGCTCGTCCTCGACGATGCCGGTGCCGGTGCGGACCACCCGGCGGACGACGCCGTCGCGGATGCCGGCTAGGTCGTGTCGCACCAGCAGCAGCGACGGGTCGGCGGCGAGCAGCGTACGGGCGACGGCGAAGGTCGCCGCCGGCCAGAACCCGGACAGCACGGTCAACGACGGGCGGCTACCGGCGTCGGCTGTCTCGACGCGGATCGGGGCCTGCGGGGACGACGTCATCAGGTTCCTCTCGGCTTAATGAAAACGATTGTCATTCTAAGCAGACGGCGACTGCTGGCGCGAGTCGCGACCCGGCGTGGATCCGCCCGGACGGATGATGTAGAAATGAAAACCGTTGTCATTGCGATGCATCACCTGAGCAAGGAGCGATCACTGTGTCCAGACGTTGTGACGTCACCGGCGCGCGGCCGAGTTTCGGCAACGCCGTGTCCCACTCCCACCGACGCACCCGCCGCCGCTGGAACCCGAACCTGCAGAACCACCGCTACTGGCTGCCGTCGGAGCGACGGTGGGTCGGCCTGACCCTGACGGCCAAGGCACTGAAGACCGTCGACCGCAAGGGCATCGAGCGCGTGGTCGCCGAACTGCGCGGCCGGGGAGTGCGGCTCTGATGGCCCGGCAGACCGACGTACGCCCGATCGTCCGGCTGCGCAGCACCGCCGGCACCGGCTACACGTACGTGACCCGCAAGAACCGCCGCAACGACCCGGACCGGCTGGTGCTGCGCAAGTACGACCCGGTCGTACGCCGGCACGTCGAGTTCCGCGAGGCGCGCTGATGGCCCGCAAGAGCCTCGGCCGTCGGCAGGCGCGCCGCGAGACCCTCGTCGCCCGGCACGCCGAGGCGCGGGACGAGCTGAAGCGGGCGGTCAGCCACCCGGACACCGACCCGGACGTACGAGCCGACGCGGCACGTCGACTCAACCGCCTACCCCGGGACTCCAGCCCCGTACGACTGCGCTCCCGCGACCAGATCGACGGCCGCCCGCGCGGTGTGCTGTCCCGGTTCGGACTGTCCCGGGTGCGGTTCCGCGAGCTGGCCCTGCGTGGTGAGCTGCCCGGGGTGCGCAAGGCGTCGTGGTGACGTCACCGCACCCCGCCCGCGACGGGGGAGGCGCGGTGGCGCTCGGTCGCATCAGCCTGCGGGCGCAGCGCCGGCCTTCACTACTGACCGATCCTGCGGGAAGCTTGACCGGCGCGCCAGGATTGCGCCAGACACGAGGCGGAGGTGCGCGTGCGGTTCGAGGTACTGGGCCCGGTGCGGGTGTGCACGCCGGACGGCGAAGCGGCCCTGGCGCCGAAACCACGGGCACTGCTCGCCGTGCTGCTCGCCGCGGGTGGCCGGTCGGTCACGAACGAACGACTGCTGGCCGAGCTGTGGCCGGCGGGTGTCCCGTCGACGGCCATGGCGACGTTGCAGATGCACGCCTCGGCGCTTCGCAAGGTGGTGGGCGACCGGTTGCGCACCACCTCCGGCGGCTATCGGCTCGACCTGACCGACGCCACCCTCGACGCCGCCGAGTTCGAGCAGACGGGGGCGCTCGGGCTGTGGCGTGGCGACGCGTACGACGGGGTGCGGGCCGGACACTCCGTGGCAGCGGCGGCCGCCCGGCTCGCCGAGCTGCGGCTCTCGGCCCGGCTCGACTGGGCGCGGCGGGCACTGGCGGAAGGCCGGCACGTCGCGGCGGCCACCGAGCTGGCCGGTTGGGTCGCCGAACAGCCCACCGCCGAGGGGCTCGTCCGGCAGTTGATGCTCGCGCTGTACCGGTCCGGCCGGGCCGGCGACGCGCTGACCGCGTACGACGATGTCACCGCCGCCCTCGGCGAGCTGGGCGCCCACCCCGGCCCGGAACTCGGCGCGCTGGCCGCCGCCGTACGCCGGCGGGACCCCACCCTCGACCGGCCGGCGCCCGGGGTGCCGGCGCGGCGCAACCGGTTCGTCGGCCGCCGCTTCGAGTTGGACAGGGCGATCGACCTGCTCGGCGCCGCCCGGCTGCTGACCATCGTCGGACCGGGCGGCGCCGGCAAGACCCGGCTCAGCCTGGAGCTGGCTCGCGAGGTGGCCGAGGACCACGACGCGGTGCACGTCGTCGAGCTGGCCGAGCACCGCGACGGCCCGCTCGACGCCCGGCTCGCCGCGGCGACCGGCATCCGCGAGGAGCCCGGCGTGGCGGTGCGCGACACGGTCGTCCGGCAGCTGACCGGCCGGGTCCTGGTGGTGCTGGACAACTGCGAGCACGTCCGGGCGGACGTGGCGGCACTCGCCCACGCGCTGCTCGCCGCCTGCCCCGGCCTGCGACTCGTGGCGACCAGCCGGGAGCAGCTCGGCCTCGGTGGGGAGGTGATCCTCACGCTGGGCGGGCTCGCCACGCCGGCCCCCGGCGCGACCGATCCACGCACGGACGCGATGCGGCTGCTCGCCGACCGGGTGGCCGCGGCGCGCGGTGGCGCCGGACTGGCCCCGGCCGAGCAGCCCGTGGCCGCCGAGCTGTGCCGCCGGCTCGACGGACTGCCGCTCGCCATCGAGCTGGCCGCCGCCCGGCTGCGCGCGGTGCCGCTCTCCGAGATCATGTCGCGCCTCGACCGGCGCCTCGACCTGCTGACCGGCACGTCGCCGGTGCCCCGGCACCGGACCATGCGAGCGGCCATCGACTGGGGCTACGACCTGCTGGACGAGCCGCAGCAGAAACTGCTGCGGCAGCTCGGCGTGTTCGCCGGCGGCTTCGACCTGGCGGGCGCGGCCGAGGTGGCCGGCGCGGACCCGCTCGACCCGCTGACCCAGCTGGTCGACCGGTCCATGGTGGAGTTCGGGCAGGGCCGCTACCGCCTGATCGAGACCATCCGCGAGTACGCCCGCGAACGACTCGACCCGGCCGAGCGCGCCGAGGCGTACGGCAGGCTGGTCGCTGTCTGGGAGCGCCGGCTCGCGTCGCCGCCGCCGCTGGACGGCCCGGCGCACACCGAGTGGCTGGCCGGCATCGGCGCCGACCACGACACGATCGTGGCCGCGCTCGACTGGACGCTGCGCGACGGCGACCCCACGAAGGGACTGGGCATCGCCGCGGCGATGTGGTGGTACTGGTGGGTCGCCGGACGGATGGCCGAGGGCCGGGCCTGGCTCGACCGCGCGCTGGCCGCCGCCCCGCCGGCACCGTCCGCCCTGCGCGCCCGGGCGTTGCGGGCCGCCGCGGCGCTGGCCCGCAACTCCGGCGACCTGCCGGCGGCCCGCCGGCTGGGCGAGCAGGGCCTGGCCACGTTCCGCGAGCTCGGCGACCGGACCGGCATGGTCGCGGCGCTGAACAACCTGCTGATCACCGCTCAGGCGCAGGAGGACTACCCGGCATCGCTCGCGTTCGGCTACGAGGCGCTGCGGATCGCCGAGGACCAGTCCGACGCCCGGATGGTCGCGGCGGCGTCCAACAACACCGCGGGCACGCTGCGCTGCATCGGCCGCCTCGGCGAGGCGGAGGAGCTGTTCCACCGCGCGCTGGCGGGGTTCCGCGCCCTCCACGACCGGCGCGGGGAGGCGGCCGCGCTGACGAACCTGTCCACCATCGACCGGCGCCGCGGCCGGCCCACCCCCGCGCGATCGGCGATGCGGGAGGCCCTGGCGATCTACACCGAGCTGGGCATCGCCGAGGGGCAGCTGGACGCGGTCGAGGGGCTGGCGCAGCTCGACGTCCTCGACGGTGACGCGGCGAACGGGTTGCGGCTGCTCGCGCTCGCCGAGCGGGAACGCTCCGCGCTGGCGCCCCGAGCTTCACCCCGGACGAGATCGCCGACCGCGACCGGGCGGAGGCCGAGGCCCGGGCCCGGCTCGGGCCGGCGGAGGTGGCGCGCGCCCCCCGGGAGGCGGGCGCGACGACGCTGGCGGAGACGGTGGCGGCGCTGCTCGCCGGCTGAACCGGCACGGCCTTTGGGTTTCCTTTGGCACCGCCGTCCATCCTTGCGACGTGATCCGATCTACCAGGCCAGCGGCCATCTCCCTGCTCATCGCCGCGACGATGTCGGGGTGCGCGGCGACCGGGCCGACCACTCGGGACAGCGACGCCGACGCGGTGGCATCCGTTGGCCCATCCGCCGCGACCGCTACGGCGCATTCGGCGCGGCCGACGTCGCCAGCCGGGACGGAACCGGCGCCGACGCGGCCGGCCACCACGAAGCCCGCCGACGGGAAGCCGGCCACGGGGAAGCCGTCGCACCCGGCCACCACGGTGGTCGCCGGCCCGCGAATCGTCCACCTGCGCGTCGCCCGGCAGCCGAAGTGCGCCGAGGGCACCGCCGTATTCCGCGCCGATCCCGTGCCCCTGGTCATCGAGTGGAAGATCACCGGCGCCACCGGCGGGGCCCTGTCCGTGGACGATCCGACGAACACGCCAGGCACGTACGGCCCGGTGGATCTCGAAGGCTCGCAGGAGTTCCTCTTCTCCTGCACCGGTGACGTCGGCAGCACCGAAACGCACACCTACGCGCTTTACACGGTCGGTGGCGGGCCCGTGCGGTCCGCGACCGTCACCGCCTCGGCCAAGGTGCTCGACAAGGGCCTCGGCACCAACTGACCCGCATCCCGTACCTCTGCGAGGAGACCTCGTGAAGCACCGCTCCGTCACCCTGGCCGCCCTCGTCGCCGTCTGCCTCACCGCGGGCTGCGACCTCACCGGATCCGCCACCGCCGGCGACTCACCGACCGCGGACGCCACGCTCGCGCCGCCCGCCGAGGCCGCCTCCCCGACGCCGGCCGGGACCGCGGACGGCGACCCGGGTGCGATGCGGGGAGCTGGCGGCCTCCCCGACCCCTGCACCCTGCTCACCGAGTCCGAGGTCGTCGACCTGACCGGCCGCGAGGTCACCCGGAACGACGAGGACGGCGGCGATGCCGGCGACGTCACCCGCTTCTGCCAATGGCAGCAGGACCACGGCCAGCTCACGATCTTCCTGAGCCGCACCACCGCCGCGGACTTCGACGTCACCGTCGCCGCTGCCAGGCCGGTGGACGGGGTCGGCGAGAAGGCGTACTGGCACTCCGGGCACCTCTACGTCCTGCACGGCGCCCTGCAGATCGACGTCTACTCCCGCGGCGGCTCCGACGCGCAGAACCTGGCCGACGCCGAGCAGGTCGCCAAGGTCGTCATCCCGCGCGTCTGAACGACGTCACCGACGGTCGGGTCCTCGGACGGGACTCACCCGGGGTGGCCGCCGGGGGCATGCTCGCGCCCCCGGGCGACGACGTCCTCGTCTTCGCCCAGACGGTCGAGGTGGGCGGGCGGGACCGGACCGTCGAGTTCTCCGTCCTCGCCGCCGGCGACGGGATCGAGGTCGCCACGGACATCGACTGCACCGCGTTGCTGCGGGGACGGGCCGAGGAGGTGGCCGTCGTCCGCGCCGTGGACGGCCTGGTGCTCGAGCACGCCGCACAGGCTGTCCGGATCCACGAGCTGCTGCTGCACAGGTGGTACGAGGTCAGTTCGGCGTCCCACCGGGCGTCGCTCGAAGCGCTCCAGCGATGGCTGACGACTCAGGACCCAGCGGGCGACTACTGGCAACTGCTCGTACGGCCAGGTGAGCGGGCAGCGGGTGAGTCTGCCTGAGTGGCGGTGAGGCCGGCGACGATCAACGGGAGCCACCCGGCGGCCGGACCGGATCCGTGGCCGGTACGGCGGTGCCGGGGACGCCCGGCCCGTCGCCGGGCGGGACCGGTCGGCAGGTGAGGTAGGCGTCCAGGGCGGCGGCGCCGGTCAGCATGGCGCGACTGCGGGCAGCGAGGCGGGCGCGCCAGTCGCGCAGCATCGACCCGAGCGGCGCGACGCCCCCGGCGGAGCGGACCTGGGCGATCAGCGGAGCGATCTGCGCCAGCAGGTAGCCACCCCGCCTGAGCTGGTGGGCCAGCCGGGCGTCGCGCACGTCGGCGGCACTGTAGACCCGGTAGCCCGTCTGCGGGTCGCGGCACGGCTGGAGCACGCCCGCGCGTTCCCACTTCCGGAGGGTGGCCGGGCGGATGCCGAGCCTTCTCGACAGGGGACCGACGAACGTGTTGCTCCGTCCCTGCGGCACCGGATCGAGGTCGCCGACAGCGGCTTCGGCGGCCTGGAGGGTGCGGCGGTCGTCGAGGAGCTGCGCGTGACTCTCGTCGACGAGCCGGAGGGCGTCCTCGGTCGCGCCCCGGTTGACCGCCTGCATGATCGACGTGGCCGTCGCATGCCCGTGTCCGGGCACGAGGGCGAGGAACGCGCGCAGTGCCTGCGCGTGCAGCGCGGTGTAGGTGCGGTAGCCGTGCGGGGTGCGGTGCGCGGCCGGGAGGATGCCGGCCGCCTCGTAGTTCCTGACCGCCTGCGTCGACAGGCCGTGCGCGCGCGCCAGGTCGACCGGCCTGAGCCTGCCACTGCTTTGAGGGTTTGGCGTCATCACTCTGCTGACATCGGGGAGAAGTTTGCACCGTCGGTTCAACGATACCGTTGAGGGTATGACCGCTGGTATCGCAGACGCCGCCCGTGCCGTCGACCCCGCTGCCGTCCTGGGGTTGCTCCCGGGCAGGCCGCGGCTGCTCGCACTGGGCGAGCCCACCCACGGCGAGGACGCCCTGCTCGACCTGCGGAACGAGCTCTTCCGGCAACTCGTCGAGCGGGAGCACTACCGGACGATCGCGATCGAGAGCGACTGCGTGATGGGGCTGGTCGTGGACGACCACGTCACCTCGGGCACCGGCCTCCTCGACGACGTCATGGAGCGCGGGTTCAGCCACGGGTGGGGCGCCTTCGCCGCCAACCGTGAGCTGGTGCGCTGGATGCGCGCGTACAACGACGGGCGGCCCCCGGCGGAGCAGGTGCGGTTCGCCGGGTTCGACGGCCCGCTGGAGATCACCGGCGCCGCGAGCCCCCGGCAGGCCCTCACCGCACTCCACGCCTACCTCACCGCCCGGGTCGACGCCGACCTGCTTCCCTGCGCGGCGGAGACGCTCGACCGACTGCTCGGCGCCGACGACCGGTGGACCAGTCCCGCCGCGATGATGGACCCCTCCCGGTCCGTGGGGCGCACGCCCGACGCCGGCCGGCTGCGGCTGCTCGCCGACGACCTGGTGGCCCTGCTCGACACGCAGACGCCACAGCTGATCGAGGCGTCCACAACGGAGGAGTGGCACCGGGCTCGCCTGTACGGGCGTACCGCCGTCGGCCTGCTGCGTTACCACCACGCGATGGCCGACCCGTCGCCGAGCCGCATGGCGCGGTTGCTCGGCGTGCGGGATTCGATGATGGCCGCCAACCTGCTCGCCATCGCCGGACGCGGGCCGGCACTGGTGAACGCCCACAACGGCCACCTCCAGCGCAACAAGAGCAGCATGCGGATGGGCGGACTGCCAGTGCAGTGGTGGAGCGCCGGCGCGATCGTCGGCGCCCACCTGGGCGAGGAGTACGCCTTCCTCGCCACGGCCGTCGGCACGATCCGCCACCAGGGAGTCGACGCCCCGCCGCCGGACACCGTGGAAGGGCTGCTGTACGCGATGCCGGCGGAGCGTCACCTCGTCGACGCCCGCCGACTGGCCAGCGCCCTCGCCGGCATGACGCCCGCCGCCCGGGTGTCGCCCTGGTTCGGCTACGCCCCGCTCGACCCGGCCCACGTGGCCGACACCGACGGGATCCTGTTCGTCAGGGACGCCGGGCGGGGCCAGGCTCCGCAAGCGTCCAGCAACGACTGACCGGGCACTGGTCCGGGCCTGCCGCCGGGGCGGCGCCTGAACCGGCCGGAGCGGCGCCGGGGGACGGCGCCGCCCCTGCCGGTTCAGGCGATCGCGCAGGTGGCGCCGTTGAGGGTGAACGAGGCGGGCCGTCCCGTGTCGCCGGTGTGGGTGGCCTGGAAGCCGACGCTGACCGACGTGCCGGGCGCGATGGTGGCGTTGTAGGAGACGTTGCGGGCGGTGACCGCGCCGCTGGTCGGGGCGTACGTCGCGTTCCAGCCGTTGGTGATGCTCTGGCCGGCGGGCAGCGTGAAGGCCAGCGACCAGCCGTTCACCGTCGTGGTGCCGGTGTTGGTGACGGTGACCGAGGCGGTCAGGCCGGCGTTCCAGGCGTTGACGGTGTAGCCCACCCGGCAGGCGCCCGGCGAGGGCGGCGGAGTGCTGGGCGGGGGAGTGCTGGGCGGCGGGCTCGTCGGCGGCGGCGTGGTCGGCGGCGGCGTGGTGGGCGGCGCGGCGGTGTCGAGGCCGAAGAAGCGGATCGCCTGCGCGGCGTCGACCGGCAGGTTGTGCGACACCCCCTGCATGCTGATCGCCTCGACCGGCGCCCGGTCGCCGCTGCCGCCGTAGCGGGTGCGGGTGTAGCCGGCCTGCGGGCTGTCGGTGTACGTCGGCGTCTGGCTCAGCCCGTGCACGTCGGTCCACTGCTTGATCTGCTCGCCGAAGTTCGGGTAGCGCAGCACCTCGTCGTTCGTCCCGTGCCACGTCTGCATCCGGGGCCGGCGCCCGGTGTATCCCGGGTAGGCGTTACGGACCAGGTCTCCCCACTGCTGTGGGGTACGGACGACCTGGCCGTTGGCGCACTCGCTGTTCCACTCGGAGCCGTTGGTCGTGGCGAAGCAGCCGAAGGGGACCCCGGAGAACGCCGCCCCGGCGCTGAACACGTCCGGGTAGAGCCCGAGCAGGACGTTTGTCATCATCGCGCCGGACGAGATACCGGTGGCGAAGATCCGGTCGGGGTCGACGGCGTAGCGCTGCCGGACGTGGTCGACCATCGACTTGATGCCCACCGGGTCGCTGCCGCCGTCGCGGCGCAGCGCCTGCGGGGAGGAGACGTCGAAGCACTGGCTGCTGCGGGTCACCGACGGGTAGACGACGATGTAGCCGTACCGGTCGGCGAGCGCCGCGTACTGGGTGTTGGAATACATGGCGGGGCCGGTGCCGGTGCAGTAGTGCACCGCGACCAGCAGCCCCGGCCGGGGCGCGACGGAGTCCGGCACGTACAGGTACATGCGCAGGTTGCTCGGGTTGGGGCCGAAGCTCGTCACCTCGGTCAGGGTCGCGGCGGACGCCGGCGGGGCGACCGCCACCGCCGCCAGGGCGGTCAGCGTGGCGGCGGCCAGGGCGGCGCCGAGCACTCGGAGTCTGGTCCTCATGGATGGTTCCTCTTCCACAGACGGTGGACAGGGCGGGGTTCCGATCGAGGGCTGCCCGGCTGCCCGATCACGTCCGGCTCAGGAACATCGACGAGTATCTATTAATAAGAAGGGTCCCGCAAGTGCCGGCCGCCCCGCCCCTCGCGCCGTCACCTGGTCAGGCGCTTCTCGAACCAGTGGTGGGCGTACGGCTCGTCGTTGTACGCCTCGATCTCGCGGTAGCCGGCCGCCCGGTACATCGCGATCGCCTCGGTGAGGTTGCGGTTCGTGTCCAGCCGGACGGCGCTCCAGCCCCGCTCGGCGGCGTGGCGTTCCAGCCCGCTCAGCATGCGCCGCCCGAGCCCGAGCCCGCGTACGGAGTCCGCCACCCAGACCCGCTTGATCTCGGCGGGCGCGCCCCTGTGGAGCTTCACCGCGCCGCAGCCGACCGGCTCGGTGTTGAGGGTGGCGAGCAGGAACACGCCGGCCGGGGGGACGAGTTCCTCGTCGTGGACCGGCTTGCTCCGGGCCGGGTCGAATCCGCCGTCGAAGCGCCGGGCGACCTCCCGGGCGTAGGCCCGTACGCAGGCGCGGGCCCTCGGGTCGCCGGGCGGGCAGGGCTCGATCAGCACCATCGACGCGACGAGCAGCCGTTCCACCTCGGCCATCGCCGCGACGAGCCGCTCGCGGCGTCGCCCGGTCAGCGGGGCGAGGATCGACCGGGCGAAGTCGTCGGAGCGCTCGTCGAGCTCGCTCCACTCGGCGCGGCCGGCGGCGGTGAGCGTGGCGACCCGGACCCGCCCGTCCCCGCCCACCTGGTCGGACGGCCCGACGGTGACGAGCCCGTCGCCCTCCAGGGCGCGCAGGAGGCGGCTGAGGTGCCCCGAGTCCAGCCCGAGCCGGGACCGCAGCGCCGCGACCTCGGCGCCGGCGGGACCGATCTCCCACAGCAGGCGGGCCTGGGCGAGGGGGCGGGCGCGCGCCATGTACTCGTCGTCGAGCGCCCCCACCCGTTGGGTCACCGTCCGGTTGAACCGCCGCACGGCGGCGATGAGCTCCGTCTCCATGAAACCTGACCTTAGTCAGCTATACCCGGTCCGCGCCAGCGCCGCCCCGGCGGCGGATGCGGTCGCGTCCCGCGTACCGCCGGCGACCCGGCCCGGGCCGTCACCCGGCGGCCCCGGGGCGGCGCGGTGGGCGCCGTCCCCGGGGCCGTCCGGTCACCCGACGGTCAGGAGGCGGTGCAGGAGCGCACCAGCGGGCGCGTCCAGGTGCCGTTGGCCATCGTGGTGAACCCGAAGACGTTGCCGCTGCCGTTGGAGCGCATCGTCATGACGTTTCCGCTGCCGTCCCAGCTCGGGGTGCCGTTCCAGGTGGCGGAGACCTTCTGCGGGGGCGTCACCTCGACGACGACGGTCCAGTTGGTGGCGCCGCTGACCGTGACGTCGCTGTTGAACCGGTCGCCCCACCGGGTGCCGTCGCGCAGGGTGGCGGTGCAGCTGCCGCCCGGCGGCGGGGTGGTCGGGCCGGTCGTCGGCGGCGGCGAGGTCGGCGGGGGCGTGCCGTTGTTGAGGGCGGCGAGGACCGCGTCGTACGCCGGCTTCTTGTTGCCGCTGCCGTCGAACAGCAGCGGGGTGTCGGAGGCCCGCCAGGAGTCGGTGTCCCGGATGCCCCACACGGTGATGCCGGTGCACCGCGCGACCGCGAGGCAGTCGTTGACAACGTTGCGGTACGTGGTGGGCGAGGCCCCGGCGATGTCCAGCTCGGTGATCTGGACGTCGACGCCGAGGGCGGCGAAGCTGGACAGGGTGGTGCGGTAGTTGCCCGGGTAGGGCGAGCCGCTGTTGAAGTGCGACTGCAGGCCGACGCAGTCGATCGGTACGCCTCGGGCCTTGAAGTCGCGGACCATGTTGTAGACGGCCTGGGTCTTCGCGTGTGTCCAGTCGTCGGTGTTGTAGTCGTTGTAGCAGAGCTTGGCGCCGGGGTCGGCGGCCCGGGCGGCCCGGAACGCCGCCTCGATCCAGTCGTTGCCGGTGCGCTGGAGGTTCGAGTCGCGCCGGGCCCCGCTGCCGCCGTCGGCGAACGCCTCGTTGACCACGTCCCACGCCACGACCTGACCCCGGAAGTGGGTGGCCACCTGGGTGACATGGTTGAGCATCGCCTGGCGCAGCGCGCTGCCGCTCATGTTCTGCATCCAGCCGGGCTGCTGCGAGTGCCAGGCCAGGGTGTGGCCCCGCACGCTCATGCCCCGGCTGCGGGCGTGGCTGACGATCCGGTCGGCGTTGCCGAAGGTGAACTGCCCCTGCTGCGGCTCGGTGGCGTCGATCTTCATCTCGTTCTCGGGCGTCACCGAGTTGAACTCGCGGTTCAGGATCGTGACGTAGGTGTTGTCGCTGAGCTTGTTGGCGGCGACGGCGGCGCCGAAGTAGCGACCGCGCTCCGCCGCCGACGCGCCCAGCGTGGTCCCGGCGCTCGCCGCGCCGGGCAGGACCGTGGCGCCGGTCGCCGCGAGCAGTCCCACGGCGGCGACGACGATGGCCGCGCGCGCCCGCGAACGCGATCTCGACCGGGTGTCCCGGGGGTGCCTCTCGGTCATTCCTGCTCCTTCCGGGGCCGGTCCGCACCGTCGGGGGCGGACCGGAGTGGTGGGGGTGTGCCGGATCAGGGCCGCCCCGGCGGGCTGCGGCGCACGGGCCGCGGACCCGCCGTCATCGACCCCGATGGATGTGGAGTATGGCAGCGCTGCGCGCGGCCGAGCAAGAATTTCCGGAAAAGTTTCGGTAGTCGTCGGGCCTGCCGCATCGGCGGGTTCGCAGTGTCCGCAGGTCAGCGTGCAGCCACAAAGAACGGCGGGCACCAGTGCTGATCTTCGTGCGATCAGGTGGAGTGCCCGCCGGTCGGATTTTCCGGGATGCTTCCGTAACGCGTCAGGGGTCGCGCCTGGCCAGGCCGCCCATCTTCACCGCCGTGAACACCGCCGCGGCCAGCGCGACGTCGGAGAGCAGCATCAGACCGATCGCGTACGACCCCTGCACGCCGTACACCCAGCCCATCACCAGCGGCGGGACGAAGCCGCCGAGCCCGCCGGCGGCGCCGACCAGCCCGGTGACCGCGCCCACCTGGTCGGCGGGTGCGACCCTGCCGACGAGGGCGAACACGGCCCCGCTGGACGCGCCGAGCAGCACCGCCATCCCGAGCAGCGCGACGGTCGCCACGGGCAGCAGGGCGGGCTCGAACGCCTGCACCACCGCGAAGGCGGCCACCCCGGCGAAGCACCACACCAGCACCGGCACCGGGTGCAGCCGGTCGGAGAGCCAGCCGCCCAGCGGGCGGGCCAGGACGGCGAGGACCACGAACCCGGCGGTACGCAACGCGCCGTCGGCGGCGTCCAGGCCGTAGGCGGTGCCCAGGTACGCGGGCAGGTACACGCTGAAGGCCACGAACCCGCCGAAGCCGACCGCGTACAGGAAACACAACTGCCACGTCACGGTCAGCCGGCCCACCGTGGCCAGACGCGCCCACGCCGACCCGGTCGGGCGGACGCGCTCCGGTGCGTCGCGCAGCAGCAGGAACGCCAGCACCGCGTAGCCGGCGAGGATCGTGGCCACCAGCAGGAAGGGCGCCCGTTCGCCGTAGGCGTCGGCGAGCCGGACGGTGGTGAAGTTGGCGATCGCCGTACCGCCCATGCCGATGCCGAACACGCCGATCGCGAAGCCGCGCCGCGCGGGCGGGTACCAGCCGGAGACCAGCGGCACGCCGACGGCGAAGGCGGTGCCGCCGATGCCGAGGAAGAAGCCCGTCACGATCAGCGCCGGGTAGGAGGAGACCACGCTCAGGGTCAGCACCGGCACGATCGTGGCGAGCGTGACCAGCGGGAAGACCACCCGGGCGCCGTAGCGGTCGGTGAGGGCGCCGACCGGGATGCGGCCCAACGACCCGACCACCACCGGTACGGCCACCAGCAGCGACTGCGCGGCGAAGCTGAGGTCGAGGCGCTCCTTGATGCCCGGTCCCAGCGGTCCCAGCAGCGCCCAGCCCCAGAAGTTCACCAGGAAGCCGAGGGTGGCCAGGACGAGCTGGGTCGTGGCGCCGGACCTGCCCGGCGTCGACGCCCCCGGCGCGGCCGTGCCCGGGGTCGGGGCGGTGCCGGTCGGCTGTCCGTCACGGGCGGTGCTCATCGCTGCCCTCCTCGAATCGTCCTGCTGTCGGCGCGTTCATCGGCCCGAGCGGTCGCGGCGCCCGCCCGGGGTGGGCAGCTTGGGCGGGCCCTCCCAGCCGGGGCGGACCGGCCGCAACCCGGGCCGGTCGTCCCGACTGCGGTACACGACGTACGGGCGGGTGGCGTAGCCGACCGGCGCGCTGAACGCGTGCACGAGCCGGGTGAACGGCCAGAACGCGAAGAGGGCGAACGCCGCCAGGATGTGGATCTGGAAGGCCACCGGCACGCCGGCCATGATCTCCGGGTCCGGGCTGAGGTAGAACAGCGACCGGAACCATGGGGAGATCGTCTCGCGGTAGTTGTAGCCGGGCCCCGACACGTTCGCCCGCACGGTGGCCCACAGGCCGAGCACGATCACGCCGGCGAGCACCACGTACATCGCCTTGTCGTTGCGGGTGGTGGCGGCGAAGACCGGCCCGGTGAGCCGCCGACGGGCGATGAGGATGCCCAGGCCGATCAGGGTGCAGAAGCCGGCCACCGTGCCGATGAACACGGCCATCAGGTGGTAGCCGTGCTCGGTGATCCCGACCGCCTCGGTCCACGACTCGGGGATCAGCAGGCCGCCCACGTGTCCGATCAGGACCATGAGCACCCCGAAGTGGAACAGCGGGCTGCCCCACCGCAGGATCGTGCTCTCGTAGAGCTGCGAGGAGCGCGTGGTCCAGCCGAACTTGTCGTACCGGTGGCGCCAGATCAGCCCACCGACCAGGACCACCAGGGACAGGTACGGGTACACGACCCACAGCAGCGTGTTCATCGGTCTCGCCCTCCGTTCGAGGTGGCGGTGCTCCGGGCGCTCACCGGCGGCCGCCCAGGCTGGTCGTGGTGTCGACGAGCCCGAACGGCTCCAGGCCGACCTGCTCCACCGGCGGGCCGGTGCGGGCCAGCCGGGCGGCGGCGGCGAGGTCCGCGGGGCCGGCGGGCGGCAGCATCTCCCGTACGGCCGCGACGGCCTGCCGGTACACGGACGTCTCCCGGCCCAGCGCCGCCACCAGCAGGTCGAGGCCGACCCGGTTGTCGCGCAGCAGCCGCCACCCGCCGTCGTCGGCAGCGGACAGGTCGAGCACCGCGGGCAGGAAGTCGGGCAGCTCGCCGTCGACCACCTCCAGGCCGGCGCTCTTGTACGCGGCGGTGAAGCCGACGAGGGCCTCGCCGCGCTTACGGGTGTCCCCGCAGGTGTAGTAGGTCAGGTGCAGGCAGCAGCGGCGGCGGAAGTCGAACAGCTCCACGTACGCCGAGCGGAGCTGGCCTGGATCGGTGCCCTCGCGGTACGCGACCACCTCGCGCAGCGGGTCGGCGACCGGCGCCGGCAGTTCGTCGAGGGCGGCGCGCAGCACGGGCAGCGCCGCCATGACCTCGCCGTCGGGGTAGCGCAGCAGCAGCGAGGCGGCCCGCGCCGCGACCGCCCGCCAGGTGGGTGCGCTCATCGTTCCTCCCCGTTCTGCCCGGCGTCGTCACGGCGGGGCGGGAAGAGCCCTCTGGGGGTGCCCTTGCCGTCCCAGTTGAGCAGGTTCACCCGGCGCGGCTCGTCGCCGGGATCGGTGAACCCGTCGGCGGTCTGCCGGTCGCGCAGCATGTGGAAGGTCTCCACCTGCACCGGCACGGGCGTGCCGGACGCCTCCCCGAACGGCCCCTGCCCGTACGGGCCGCCGCCGCCCATGCCCGGACCGCCCTCGTAGTCGAGGCTGCACTCGGTGGCGATCTTCTCCAGCCGGTGCGCGTCCTCGGCGTGCGCCGCCGGGATGACGTAGCGCTGCTCGTACTTGGCGATGGCCAGCAGCCGGTACATCTCGTCGACCTGCTCGCCGGTCATGCCCACGGCGGCGGCGATCGACTCGTCGGGCTCCTCGCCGAGGTTGATCCGGCGCTGGTACGACCGCATGGCCGCCAGCCGGTTGAGCACCTTGCGCACCGGGGCGGGGTCGCCGGCGCTGAAGAGTTCGGCAAGGTATTCCACCGGGATGCGCAGCGCGTCGATCGCGCCGAAGAGGTTGCCCGCGTCCTCCGCGTCGTGGCCGGTGTCGCGCAGCACGTCGGCCACCGGCGACAGCGGCGGGATGTACCAGACCATCGGCATGGTCCGGTACTCCGGGTGCAGCGGCAGCGCCACCTCGTACTTCATGATCAGGTCCCAGATCGGGGAGCGCCGGGCGGCGTCGATCCAGTCGTCGGGGATGCCGGCGGCCCGCGCGGCCTCGACCACGGCCGGGTCGTGCGGGTCGAGGAACACCGAGCGCTGGGCGGCGTACAGGTCCTCCTCGTCCTTGACGGCCGCGGCCTCGGCGACCCGGTCGACGTCGTAGAGCATCAGCCCCAGGTAGCGCAGCCGGCCCACGCACGTCTCCGAGCAGATGGTCGGCTGGCCGATCTCGATGCGCGGGAAGCAGAACGTGCACTTCTCGGCCTTGCCGGTGCGGTGGTTGAAGTAGACCTTCTTGTACGGGCAGCCGGTCACGCACATCCGCCAGCCACGGCACCGGTCCTGGTCGACCAGCACGATGCCGTCCTCGGCCCGCTTGTAGATCGCCCCCGACGGGCAGGACGCCGCGCAGGACGGGTTGAGGCAGTGCTCGCAGATGCGCGGCAGGAAGAACATGAACGTCTTCTCGAACTCCTGCTTCACCTGGCCGGAGACCTTCGCCAGCACCGGGTCGCCGGCGGCGATCTCGTTGCCGCCGGCGAGCGAGTCGTCCCAGTTGGCGCTCCAGGTGATCTTCGTGTCCTGGCCGGTGAGCAGGGACTTCGGCCGGGCCACGGGCGTGTCGTCACCCGCCGGCGCGGTCAGCAGGTGCTCGTAGTCGTACGTCCATGGCTCGTAGTAGTCCTGCATCGACGGCAGCTTCGGGTTGGCGAAGATGCCGAACATCTTCTTCACCCGCCCGCCGGAGCGCGGCTTCAGCTTCCCCGAGCGGGTCCGCACCCAGCCGCCCTGCCACCGCTGCTGGTCCTCGTACGTGCGCGGGTAGCCCTGGCCGGGCCGGGTCTCCACGTTGTTGAACCAGACGTACTCGACCCCGGACCGGTTGGTCCACGCCTGCTTGCACGTCACCGAGCAGGTGTGGCAGCCGATGCACTTGTCGAGGTTCATCACCATCGCCATCTGGGCCATCACGCGCATCAGTACTGCACCTCCTGCGAACGGCGGCGGATCACGGTGACCTCGTCGCGCTGGTTGCCGGTCGGCCCGAGATAGTTGAACGCGAACGACAGCTGGGCGTACCCGCCGATGAGATGGGTGGGCTTGACCAGCAGCCGGGTCAGCGAGTTGTGGATGCCGCCGCGCCGGCCGTTGACCTCGGCCTTCGGCACGTCGATCACCCGCTCCTGGGCGTGGTACATGTAGACCGTCCCCTCGGGCATCTTGTGGCTGACCACCGCCCGGCAGACCACCACGCCGTTGCGGTTCACCGCCTCGATCCACTCGTTGTCCCGTACGCCGATCTTCGCGGCGTCGGCCTCGCTCATCCACATCGTCGGCCCACCCCGCGACAGCGTCAGCATCAGCAGGTTGTCCTGGTACTCGGAGTGGATCGACCACTTCGAGTGCGGCGTGAGGTACCGGACGGTGATCTCCAGCTCGCCGTTGCTCGACAACTCCGGCGCGGCGCGTCTGCCGCCGCGCAGCGCCCCGGAGCCGTCGCCCAGCCTGGGCTCGCCGAAGAGGCGGTGCATGTCCAGCGGCGGGCGGAAGATCGGCAGCGCCTCGCCCGCCTCGTGCATCCAGTCGTGGTCGAGGAAGAAGTGCTGCCGCCCGGTGAGCGTGTGCCACGGCTTGAGCCGCTCGGTGTTGATGGTGAACGGCGAGTAGCGCCGGCCGCCGTGCTCGCTGCCCGACCACTCCGGGCTCGTGATCACCGGCACCGGGCGCGACTGGGTGTCGGCGAAGGTGATCTGCTTGCCCTCGTGCTCGGCGGCCAGGTCCGCCAGGCGTACGCCGGTGCGCTTCTCCACGTCGCGGAAGCCGGCGGTGGCGACGCGGCCGTTGGTGGTGCCGGAGAGGGCGAGGATCGCCTCGCAGGCGTGCACGTCCGTCGCCAGCGACGGCCGCCCGTCGGCCGCGCCGCCGCGCACCTCGCCGTTCTTGCGGCGCAGGTACGCCACCTCGGGCCGCACGTCGACGGAGACGCCCTTGCCGGACGTGCCGAGGGTGTCCATCAGCGGGCCGAGCGCGGCCAGCTTGTCGGCGACCGCGCCGTAGTCGCGCTCGACCACCAGCAGCTTCGGCATCGTGCGGCCGGGCACCGGCGTCTCGCCCTCGGCCGCCCAGTCACGCACCCGGCCGTGCGGGGTCGCCATCGCGTCCGGGGTGTCGTGCAGCAGCGGCGCCGCGACGAGATCCCTGCGTACGCCGAGGTGCTCCGCCGCCAGCGTCGAGAACGCCCGGGCGATGCCGTGGAAGGCGTCGAAGTCGGTGCGGGTCTGCCACGGCGGGTTGATCGCCGGGGTGAACGCGTGCACGAAGGGGTGCATGTCGGTGCTGCTCAGGTCGTGCTTCTCATACCAGGTGGCGGCCGGCAGCACGATGTCGGAGAAGAGCGTCGTGGAGGTCATCCGGAAGTCCAGCGACAACAGCAGGTCGAGCTTGCCCTCCGGCGCGTCCCTGCGCCAGGTCACGTCCGCCGGTCGTAGCTCCGGTGGCGCCTCGTCGGCGCGCAGGTTGGCGTCGGTGCCGAGCAGGTGCCGCAGGAAGTACTCGTTGCCCTTCGCCGACGAGCCGAGCAGGTTGGCCCGCCACACGGTCAGCACCCGCGGCCAGTTCTCCGGCGCGTCCGGGTCGGTGCAGGCGAAGCGCACCCGTCCCGCGCCGAGTTGCTCGGCGACCCAGCCGGCCGGGTCGTCGCGGCGGGCGGCCAGCGCCTCGTCGGCCAGGTCGAGCGGGCTGCGGTCGAACGTCGGCATCGACGGCATCCAGCCCAGGCGCGCCGACTGGGCCAGCAGGTCCATGGTGTGCTTGCCGGCGAAGGCGCCCGTGCCGGTGGGGGAGGAGACCACGTCGGCCGAGTAGGTGTCGTAGCGCCACTGGTCGGTGTGCACGTACCAGAAGGCGGTGCCGATCATCTGCCGTGGCGGGCGGACCCAGTCCAGGCCGAACGCCAACTGCGCCCAGCCGGTCGCCGGGCGGCACTTCTCCTGCCCGACGTAGTGCGCCCAGCCGCCGCCGTTGACGCCCTGGCAGCCGGTGAGGGTCACCAGCGCCAGGATCGCCCGGTAGGTCGCGTCGGAGTGGAACCAGTGGTTGGTCCCGGCGCCAAGAAGGATCATCGACCGGCCGCCGGAGCGCTCCGCGTTGTCGGCGAACTCCCGCGCGACCCGGGCCACCTGTGCCGCCGGCACCCCGGTGATCGGCTCCTGCCACGACGGCGTGTACGGCGAGGCGGCGTCGTCGTAGCCCGCCGGCCACTGCCCCGGCAGCCCGTCGCGGGCCACCCCGTACTGGGCCAGCAGCAGGTCGAACACGCTGGTCACGAGATGACCGTGCACGGTCCGGGTCGGCACGCCGCGGCGCAGCACCTGCGGGGTGTCGGTGTCGAAGCGGGGCAGTTCCACCTCGACCGCGTCGCCGGCGCCGATGCAGGTCAGGGCCGGTTCGAGGTCGCCCAGGTCGAGGTTCCACTGGCCGTCCTGCTCGCCCCAGCGGTGCCCGAGGCTGCCGCGCGGCACGGCGGGCGCGTCGGTCGCCGAGTCCCACAGCACCGTCCTGAAGGCCGCCTCCTTCCCGGCCTCACCCAGGTCCTCGGCCGTGAGGAACCTGCCCGGCCGGTACGCGCCGTCGGTCCCCGGCTCCAGCGTCACCAGGTACGGCAGGTCGGTGAAGCGGCGCACGTAGTCGACGAAGCGCGGGGTGCGCCGGTCGACGAAGAACTCCTTGAGGATCACGTGCCCCATCGCCATCGCCAGGGCGCCGTCGGTGCCCGGCTGGGCGGGCATCCACTCGTCGGCGAACTTGACGTTGTCGGCGAAGTCGGGGCTGACCACGACGACCTTCTGGCCCCGGTAACGCGCCTCGGCCATCCAGTGCGCGTCGGGCGTGCGGGTCACCGGGACGTTGGAGCCCCACATGACGAAGTAGGAGGCGTCCCACCAGTCGCCGGACTCGGGCACGTCGGTCTGGTCGCCGAACACCTGCGGGGAGGCCACCGGCAGGTCCGCGTACCAGTCGTAGAAGGAGAGCATCGACCCGCCGAGCAGCGACACGAAGCGGGCGCCGACGGCGTGCGACACCATCGACATCGCCGGGATCGGGGAGAAGCCGGCGACCCGGTCCGGGCCGTACTCGGCGATCGTGTGCACGTGGGCGGCGGCGATCATCTCCTGCGCCTCGTCCCAGCTGATCCGCACCAGGCCGCCCTTGCCGCGCGCCTTCTGGTAGCGGCGGCGGCGCTCCGGGTCGGCCTGGATGTCCGCCCAGGCGGCCACCGGGTCACCGAGGCGGCTCTTCGCCTCCCGGTACATCTCGACCAGCACACCCCGGGCGTACGGGTAGCGCACCCGGGTGGGGGAGTAGGTGTACCAGGAGAAGGCCGCCCCCCGGGGGCAGCCGCGCGGCTCGTACTCCGGCCGGTCGGGACCGACGCTCGGGTAGTCGGTCTGCTGCTGCTCCCAGGTGATGATGCCGTCCTTGACGTACACCTTCCACGAGCACGAGCCGGTGCAGTTGACCCCGTGCGTGGAGCGCACCACCTTGTCGTAGGACGAGCGGTCCCGGTAGAAGGCGTCCGCCTCCCGCCCGCCGATCTGGTGCAGCGTCCGGCCGTCTGCGGACACCTCCGCCCGGCGCACCAGACCGCCCACGGCCAGCAGCGCCCGCCCGGCTCCCTCGGTAGCTCGTGACATAAGGCTCATCCCTCCGGTAGACCACCGTGAGCCCCACATTTGCGGTGGGAACGCCGAAGCGCAACCGGGGGCGGGGGCCCAGAGCCATCGTCGCGATCGGCCGTTCCGGGCAACCGGGCCGAAGGTCCCGAGATCATCGGGTCATCCGGCGGCGACCGGTCCCGGGGTGATCCGGTCCCAGGCCGGGATGGGCAGCGCGATCACCGCAGCCGGGAAGAGGCCGTGCTCCTCGTTGTCGATGTGCCGGTGGAGCCGGTCCAACGCGGCCAGCACCGCCGGCCAGTCGGGCGCGGTGTGGTCGACGGCGCCGAGCACACAGTGGATGTCCTCGTGCTCGGCGCGGCGTCGGCCCGGCCGGCAGGGCCGATCGGTCCGTCGCCCGAGCGACGGCGTGGTCGGTAGGCACACCGCCGGGCTATGGTGGGGGCATGCAGGATCGGCACGGCCTCCGCCGCGCCGGCAAGCGGGTCTCGCTGCCGGCGCTGCTGATGCTGACCGTGCTGCTCATGGTGCTCTCCGCTGCCCGTTGCGTCGGGTTGTGCATCGTCTTCCGGAGCACGCGCCGGGCCATTCCCGGCTGCGTGCCCGCATGGTCGGCCGACCGCGCTCCGCCCGGGCTGACGTTCGCCGTCTGAAGCCCGTCCGCCTCCCGCGTCCCGCGACGCGGGCCCGTGGCTTGGAGCACCATGTCGACCCCGCATCACGATCGATCCCGCCTGCCCCGGTCCGTCGGCGACGGACCCCGGGTCACGCCCGCCCCACGACGGGGGCGGTGAACATGCTGGCCCCCGGCGCGTACGCCCGCCTCGGTCTGCGGCATCCCGTCGCCCTGGACCTGGGCACTTCCACGGTGCGACTGTGGACCCCGGTCTCCGGCACGGTGGTCACCGAGCCCGCCGTCGTCGCGTGCACGTCGTCCGGCGCCCAGGCCGTCGGACGTGCCGCCATCGCCCTGCGGGACACCGGTGACGCGAAGCTGCTGTGGCCGGTACGCCACGGCGTGGTGGCCGACTTCTTCGGCTGCGTACACCTGTTGCGGGTGCTGGCCGCGGCGAGCGGGCGGCCGGGTGACGACGTCTCCCCGGTCGTGGTCGGCGTGCCGGCCACCGCCACCCTGCGACAGAAGGACCTCCTGGTCGCGGCGGTCCGCCACGCGTTCGGCGGGCGGGTCGCCACGGTGGAGGAGCCCCTGGCCGCCGCCCTGGCCTGCCGGACCGATCTCGACCGCGACGACGTGGTCGCCGTCGACATCGGACACGGCCGGACCGAGATCGCGCACATCGCCGATCGCGCGGTCGAGGCGGTCGAGCGCGTCGAGGTGCCCGACCCCCTCGACCAGGTGCCGCTGATCGCCGCGGCGGTACGACGCCTGGGCGCCCGGCCGGTGTGGCCGGGGCGACGTCGGCTGCTGATCACCGGCGGCGGGGCGACCCACCCGGAACTCGGGCCCCGACTGGCCGCGCTGACCGGTCGGGTCGTCACGATGCCCGCCGAACCGCATCTCGCCACGCTCGCCGGCCTGCGCCTGCTGCTCACCGGCTGACCGGGCGTCCGCCCGCCGACCCGTGCGGCACCGCCCGCCGGTCACCTGTCCGGCCGGGACAGAACCCCCGACCCTTCCGCAGCAAAGGAGTTCCGATGGACGTCGAACTGACCCCTCTGCCCGGTATCGGGTACCGCCACATGTTCACCACCGAGGCGGGACTGCGCATCGGCGTGGTGACCCACCACGGCGGGGGCCGGCGTGAGCTGGTCTACCAGGACGGCGACGACCCCGACGCCACCCGCGGCATCACCCTGCAACGCGACGAGGCCGTCGTCCTCGCCGGGCTGCTGGGCCTGCTCGACGCTCTCGACGTCACCGTCACCGGCCCTGCCGTCCTCACGACTACCCCACCCGTCCGCGGGTAACCGGCGTCCTCCGGCGGGGGGAGGGGACGTGGGACGAGAGTTCGTGAACTGGTCCGGCAGCCTGTCGTTCACCCCGGCCGAGTACGCCGAGCCCGCCGACGAGGACGAGGTGCGGGCGCTGGTGCGGCGGGCCCGCGAGACCGGCACGACGCTGCGGCCGGTGGGCTCCGGGCACTCGTCCAGCCCGCTGGTGCGCACCGACGGGATCCTCGCCAGCCTCGACCGGCTCGCCGGCGTGATCGCCGACGACGACGGGCTCGCCACGGTCCGCGCCGGCACCAAGCTCAAGGCCCTCGGCGAGAGCCTGTACGACGCGGGGCTGGCGATGGACAATCTCGGGGACGTGGACTACCAGTCGATCGCCGGCGCGACAGCCACCGGCACCCACGGCACCGGCCTCGGCTTCGGCAACCTCTCCACCCAGGTCGCCGGCGTCCGGCTGGTCACCGGAACCGGCGAAACCGTGGAGGTCGGCGCGGAGCACAACCCGGAGCTCCTGCCGGCGGCCCGGCTCTCCCTGGGCGCCCTCGGCGTGCTCACCCGGGTCACGCTGGCCGTGCAACCCCGCTACCAGCTGCACCGCCGGTCCTGGTGCGCGCCCGTCGCCTGGACCCTGGACCACCTGGCCGAGTTGCAGCACACCAACCGCAACATGGACTTCTACTGGTATCCCCGCAACGACCTGACCCAGGTCCGGGTCATGAACCGCGTCGACCAGACGCTGGACGAGCGGGTGTGGCACGCGCCGCGGGTACCGGGCTCGGCGGCCGTGGCCGAGCCCCACGAGGTCCACGTGGCCCCCACCCACCGGGCCATCCCCCGCCACCGGGAACTGCGGTTCGAGGAGATCGAGTACATGCTGCCGGTGGAGGCGTTGCCGGCCTGCTTCGCGGAGGTGCGGCGGCGCATCAGGCAACGGCACCGCCGGGTCGCCGGCTGGCGGGTGCTGGTGCGCAGCATCGCCGCCGACGACATCTGGCTCAGCAACGCCTACGGCCGGCCGACGGCGACCATCGCCTGCCTGCAGAACACCACGCTGCCGTACGAGGAGTACTTCCGGGACATGGAGGCGGTCTTCCGGCAGTACGGCGGCCGGCCGCACTGGGGCAAGAAGCACTGGCTGACCGCCCGCGAGCTGCGTCCGCTCTATCCCCGCTGGGACGACTTCCAGGCGGTGCGTCGCCGACTGGACCCCGACGGGGTGTTCCTCACCCCCGACCTGGCCCGGCTGCTCGAGGAGGCGTGATGGCACAGATCGGTGCCCGTACGTGGGTCGTCCCGGGCGGGCACGTGCCGTTCACCGGCCACGGTCCCGAACCGGAGTTCACCAGCTTCGACCAGCTGTGCGTGCTCAACGCCACCGACCAGGACACCAAGGTCAGCCTGGACGTCTACTACGAGGACGCCGAGCCCGTCGGGCCGTACCGGATCCTGGTCGGCGCGCGACGGATCCGGCACGTGCGGGTCAACGACCTGATCGACCCGGAGGCCGTCCGCCTCGACCGTCCCTACGGCTGCCTGCTGCGCTCGCCGGTGCCGGTGGTGGTGCAGTTCCTGCGCCAGGACAACCGCCTGCCCGGCGTCGTCGCGCTGACCGGCGTCATGGCGCATCCTGCCTGACGTTCGGGCCTCGGCATACCGGGTACCCGCGATCATGGCGCTCTCACAATGCAAGCCGCAGGCAACCAGGGCGGATTCACGGCTGCGCCAGCAATGCCAAAATATCTACCGGCGGCTGCAGACGTACTTCATCCTTGCGGTGCAGGCCGGTCTGGCCGCCGCGCTGGCGTGGCTGGCGGCCAGGACGCTGCTGGGCGGCGAAGACCCGACCTTCGCCCCCGCCGCCGCGGTCGGTGTGATCGCCGCCGCCATCGGCAACCACGCGCGGCGCGCCGTCGAACTCGTCGCCGGGGTGGGGCTTGGGATCCTCGTGGGTGACCTGCTGATCGGTTTGCTGGGGACCGGAGCATGGCAGACCGGCACCATCGTCTTCGTGGCGGTCGCCGTGGCGGCAGCGGTGCGCGGCACCGGCGCCCTGATGGCCCAGGCCGGCGGTACGGGCGTGCTGGTCGCCACCGTCACCCCGACCAACCCCGACCTGGAACTGCCCCGGACACTCAACGCGCTGATCGGGGGAGCGATCGGGCTGCTGGTCGTGCTCATCATCGTGCCCCTCAACCCGTTGCGTACGCTGCGGCGCGTCGCCGACCCCGCGCTCGACACCTTCGCCAAACACATGACCGCGTCGGCGCGGGCGCTGGCCGACGGCGAGGCCCGCGCCGCCGAAGTACTGCTCGACGAGATGCGCGCCGCGGAGCCGGAACTCGACCGGCTCGACGAGGTCATCGTCGCCGCCGAGGAGGTGGCCCGCCACTCACCGCTGCGCAGGCACCGACGCCGGGTGCTGGAGGCCTACAGTCACGGCACCGAGCACATGGAACGGGCGTTCCGTAACAGCCGCGCCCTGGTGCGTCGGATCGAAACCATCCTGCGCGACGACGAACCGGTGCCGCCGGACCTGCCCGCCGCCATCGAGCTGTACGGCGAGGCGGTCCGGATGCTGCACCGCGAATACCTGGCCGTCGAGGAGCCGGTGGGCGCACGGGAACGGGTGCTGGCGGCGGTGCGGGCAGCCGGCGAGGCGTGCCGCCAGGACATCGGGTTCTCCGGCACCATCGTCGTGTCCCAACTGCGGACCATCGCCAACGACCTGCTGCGCGCCACGGGTGTCCCCCGCGACGAGGCACGCCGGCTGGTCCGCCAGGCCGCCGCCGGACACCGGTGACCCTGCCCGGCGCGGCGATGCTCAGCGCTGCTGTCGTGGCTCACCACGCTGCACCCCGTCGGCGAAGGCGAAGGAGGTCGCCGGAATGCGCTGGAGCCCCGACACGCCGTCGTTCACCAGGCCCGTGGAGAGCCCGGACAGCAGCACCACCAGCACCGCGATGAGCGCGACGACCGCCCCCATCAGGCCGAACCGGGCCTTGGTAAACCGCAGTTCGCGTACCGCTAGGAACATGCCCACCACCGGGGGCGCAAGTTACCGACTGCATGTCGGCATCGTGCCAACATGCAGTCGGTATCTTCCTCGCGCCGTCGGTCGGCCGGGGCGGCGCCTGGCTACGCCGAGCCGACGAACTGGCTGACGTGGTAGGCGGTGCTGCGGTTGTCGGGCGTCCTGGTCCACTTCGAGACCATGAGGTGCAGGTCGTTGGCCCGCCGGCTGGACCACGGGTGGATGAAGCCGCCGTAGAGGCCCGGTTCCTGCCAGGAGGTGACCTGGATCCGCTCGGCCGTCCAGACCCGGTCCGGCCCGTCCGCCGTGCGTGTGACGATGCACCCGGTGGCGCAGTTCAGGTACGACATCACCCAGGTGCCGTCGGCCAGCCGCCGCACCGAGGGCTCACCGAAGCGGCCGGTGAGGATGGGCGTGCACGGGCGGCCCCAGCCCCAGTTGCTGCCGTTCCAACCCCAGCCCTCGTACGACTCGGGGAAGAACAGCCGGTCCCAGCGGACCCGGCGCAGCATCATCGGCCCGTGCTGGCGGCCGGCGCGCACCGAGAAGACGTACACCCAGTCCCCGTCGCGCTGCATCGTCCACATCTGGAACGGGTCGGTGTTGGTGCCGTTGTTCCACCACTTCAGCGGCGTACGGACGAAGTCGTTGCCGTTGTCGCTGTAGGCCAGCCCGGCGTAGCGAGACTTCCAGTCCGGGCCGGCCGGGCCGGCGGAGTTCCAGTTCTCGATGCTCATGTAGGAGATGAGCTGGCGGCCGGTCTCCGGGAAGGCGATGCCGTCGTTGGGGATGACGGTCACCTCCCAGAGCCCGTCGATGCCGACCCCGTGGTGGCCGTTGTGCATCAGCTCCGGGGCGCGGCCGTTGCCCGCGACGCGGGCGGCGCTGTCGAAGACGATCCCGCCGGCGGCGCCGGGGTGCACGGCGGAGCGCAGCATGACCGGCGAGCGCCAGTCGTTGGGCACCGGCGGGCCCTCCGGCCACGGGGTGTTGAAGGTGTCGCCGAACAGATAGCCGATCGAGCCGTTCTCCAGCACGTACGGGATACCGAGGTCCGTGCCCGCGACCCGCCACCGGTGGTTGGTGTCGAGGTCGGCGCCGGTGAGGCGCTTCTTCCAGGAGGCGGCCTGGGCGGCGCCGGGGGCGAGAACCGGCCCGACGGCCGTGGCCACGCCGGCCGCGGCGAGGCTGCCGAACAGCGAGCGTCTGGTGATCTTCATGACCGTCCCTGTCGCGAAGGATCCCGCGAGGCCCGACACGAAGGGCCGCACCCCGCCACATCCAGCTAGCAATGTCGATGTAGGGCTGGAACCTACGGCCAACCGGCCGGCGTGGTCAAGAATGTCCCTGCCAGTGGCGTCGCGCACACGCACGGTTGCGCCGCGTCGATACGCTCGTTGTCCGGGCGGATCGGAGTTGCATTGGTCAAGTCGGCTGATTCGAGGCGGGTGCGACGGTGGCGTCTGGACGTGACCGAAAACGATGAGCATTGGCACCGGGTCGAGCGGTCGAAGCTGTTCATGACATTCCCGGCCGTGCTCATTGCGATTCTGGCGGCCAACTTCGTCTGGGAAGCCGTACGGGCGAACGTGCGGGTTCCGGTGGAGGAACTTCCCTGGCGGATATCCGTGGCAGACCTTCCCACCACTGCCAACCTGCTCGCCGTGTTCGGTGGGTTGATGCTCGCCCGCGCGCAGTTCGCCAGGACCGTCCGACCTTCCTTCGGATATGCCTGGGTCCGGGCTGGCGCTGACGGGAGCCGTTGGGCTCTCCATTTTTACAACGCAGGGCCGGGACACGCGAAGATCTCGCTTGTTCGCTACCGGGTGGCGTTCCACGGCGAGGCGCACCCGGGGCAGTCGGACTGGGTGGGGTTTCCTGCCCTCGAGAACCTGCTGCAGAGTCACGGTGTCGGACAGCCAGATCTCGAGCTGGAGTGGATAGGCCGGGCTCCGCTGCCTCCCCAGCCGCAGCCGTTTGACGGCCTCAGGATCGGGGAGTTCTCCTGTCGTGCGCTGGCCGCCATCGACCATCTGGACATCGAGATCGTGGCGGAGGACGGCGTCGGTGACCGGCATCGGTTGCTGCTCCGCTCGACGGCGCGTCTCCCGTCGTCGGCGGTCGAAATGCTCGGTGCGATGCGGGCGCGGGCCAGTGTCGGCGGCCCGGTTGGTCCGAGCCAGACCCGCGGCGATGCCGCACGTGGGGACACCGCCGACCACAGGACCCCTCAGGCGTCGTAGGGATCCGTCCGACGTCTCGCTGGTGGGACGACGGAGATCGGATCAGGTGGGGCGTCGCCGCCCGCCTCTCCGCCGGGCAGCATGATGCGACGTCACGATAAATCTCGGGCGGGCTGTCCAATCGGCCGCCCCCCGTCCGTAGTGATGTCGTACGGCGTCGTCCGGGACGGCAGCGGCGACGCGACACTGAGGGGAGTCGGATCATGAAGTACATGTTGCTCATCAACGCGAGTGCGGTCGGCGAGGACGGCGGAGCCGCCGGCTGCGACGTCAGCGACTGGATGGCGTACGACAAGCAGGTGCGCGAGGCGGGGATCCTGGTCTCCGGCGAGTCGCTGGCGGACCTGGTCACCGCCACCACCGTGCGGGTCGGCGAGGACGGCAGGCGGACCGTCACGGACGGGCCGTTCGCCGAGACCCGCGAGATCCTCGGCGGCTTCTACGTGATCGACGTGCCGGACCTCGACGTCGCGCTCGACTGGGCGGCGCGCTGCCCCGGCGCGCGCGGGAACGGCGCCGTCGTGGTCCGGCCGGTCGCCGAGTTCGGGGGCTGACCGCGGTGGGCGGAGCGCCCGCCGACACCGGGGGGACGGACGAGGCGCCGGCGGCGGTCGTGGAGGCCGTGTTCCGTGAGGAACGCGGTCGGCTGCTGGCGGCCCTCGTCCGCCGCTTCGGCGACCTGGACCTGGCCGAGGAGGTCACCTCCGAGGCCGTCGAGGCGGCGCTGACCCGGTGGCCGGTCGACGGCGTTCCGCCCAGGCCCGGCGCCTGGCTGATGACCACCGCGCGCCGCCGGGCGGTCGACCGGCTGCGCCGGGACCAGGCCCTCGCCGCGCGGCTGGCCATCCTCCAGGCGGAGGCGGACCGGGCGGAGCCCGCCCCCGACCCGATGCCGGGTGGTGAGCTGCCGGACGAGCGGCTGCAGCTCTTCTTCACCTGCGCGCACCCGGCGCTCGCGGCCGAGGACCACGGGGCGCTGACCCTGCGCTACCTGGCGGGCCTGACCACGCCCGAGGTGGCCCGCGCCTTCCTGGTGCCGACGGCGACGATGGCCAAGCGGATCACCCGGGCGAAGAAGAAGATCCACGAGGCCCGGATCCCGTTCCGCGTGCCCGGCGCGCAGGAGTTGCCGCAGCGGCTGCCGGGCGTGCTCCAGGCGGTGTATTCGATCTTCACGGAGGGGTACGCGGCCAGTGAGGGTCCGCGCCTGCAGCGGCTCGACCTCGCCGAGGAGGCCATCCGGCTGGCCCGGATCCTGCACCGGCTGCTGCCCGCCGGCCGGGAGGTCGCCGGGCTGCTCGCGCTCATGCTGCTGATCCACGCCCGCCGCGACGCCCGCACGGGCCCGGACGACGAACTGGTGCTGCTCGACGAGCAGGACCGTGGGCGCTGGGACCGCCGCATGATCGCCGAGGGCCTCGACCTGGTGCCCGTCGCGCTGGCCGGCGGCCCGCCCGGCCCGTACGGCGTGCAGGCCGCGATCGCCGCCCTGCACGTCGAGGCGGCGGACCTCGCCACCACCGACTGGCCGCAGATCGTCGCGCTCTACGACGTGCTGCTCGCCCTCGCGCCGTCCCCGGTCGTCGCGCTGAACCGGGCGGCGGCGGTGGCGATGCGCGACGGCCCGGAGGCGGGTCTGGCGCTGCTGGACGAGCTGGCCGACGAGCCACTGCTGCGGGGTCACCACCCCTACCCGGCGGCCCGGGCCGACCTGCTGCACCGCCTCGGCCGGCACGCCGACGCCGCCGAGGCGTACCGGGAGGCGTTCGGCCTGGCCGGCACCGAACCCGAACGGGCCCTGCTGCGCCGCAGGCTGGATGCGATCGAGCGGCTCCGCGCGCCGGGCACGTGACGGCGTGACCGTCGACCGCGGCCGGGCGGTCCCGTAGGACCCGCCGCGCTACCGCAGGACGGGCAGGCGGGCGGTCACCGGGCGGAGACCGCCAGCACGCCCCGGTCCAGGACGACCCGTCCGGTCCCGTCGGTGGCGCGGAAGACCACGCCGTACGGGCGCCGCCAGGCGTGCACCGTCAGGGTGTCGCCCGGGTGCAGCGGGGCGGCGAAGCGGACGCGGACGTGCCGGACGCGGGTCGGGTCGTCGCCGACGAGGGGCAGCAGGAGCCGCCCGGCGAAGCCGAAGGTGCACAGGCCGTGCAGGATCGGGCGGGGCAGCCCGGCACGGCCGGCGACGGCCGGATCGCGGTGACCTCGCCCAGGGTCGGCGGCGAGCACGCTGGCGAAGGTCGGCAGCACCCGCTGCGGGTGTCCGGTGGAGTTCTCGGTGGTGAAGCGGAGTTCCGCCGCCGGGTCGCGTTGTCCCGCGCCGACCCCGAGGGCGTAGAGGATCGTCTCGGTCGGGGTCCACGCCCGCTCCCGCGAGGTGCGCAGTCCGACGAGCGCCGGCAGCGGGTGCCGACCGACCCCGGCGGATCCTTGACTACTCAGAGTGGTCGACCCGGTCGCTTCGGCGGTGGGTGGCGGCTGCGTCCAGGCGGCATGGGCCCGTTTGTCCTGCGTGTTCATCGGGCTCCCGGTTTGTGGTCGCGGATTCGACCCGTCGGCTGGCGATGATCGACGGCTACTGTCTGTTGCAGGAAGGTGAGGTCGAATCTCTTGACTGTGCCCACCGTCCGGCAGTAGCGTCCCATATTAAGCAACGGTAACCATAATATGAGCCGCTAGGTATCTGGGGTAGCCATGAGAATGCGAGCATTGCGCGCTGCGGTAGCAGCCCTGCTGGTGACCGCCGCCGTTGCGGCATGCGCGGAGAACCAGACCCCGACCGAGTCCGGTGGCGGTGAGGCGGCCCCGTCGGCGGCGGTCAACTTCGGCGTCGGCGTCGACCCGGCGTACTCCCCGATCTACCTCGCCGACCAGGAGAAGCTGTTCGGGGCCAACGGCCTGAACGTCACCGTCACCCAGTTCCAGGAGGGCACCGGTGGCCTCGACGCGATCCTGGCCAAGCAGGGCCAGGTCACGGCCAGCACCGAGTCGAGCCTGCTGAACCGGGCTACCCGGGGTGACATCAAGGGCCTGGCCGTCTTCTCCCAGTCGCCCAGCTTCATCAAGCTCGTGGCGCGCTCCGGCATCAGCGACGTGTCCGGGATCAAGAAGTACGGCGTCGTCCCCGGCACCGTCAACGAGTACGCCACCAACAAGGTCCTCGCGGCGCGCGGCATCAGCCGGGAGTCCGTCGAGTTCGTCAACGCCTCGCCCGCCGAGATGCCGGCCCTGCTGCAGCGCGGCGACGTGGACGGCTACATCATGTGGGAGCCGTGGCCGTCGCGCGGCGTCGCCAACGGCGGCAAGGTCCTGCTGACCAGCGGCGACATCGGCTACGTCTACAACCTGGTGATCGGCGTCGACGGTGCCTGGTACGAGGCCAACAAGGAGACCGCCAAGAAGGTCGTCCAGACCATCGGCCAGGCGTGCGAGCAGCTCACGAAGGACCCCGCCAAGGCGGGCACGGTCACCGAGAAGGCCATCAAGGTGCCGGCGAAGGAGGCCCAGACGCTGCTGGAGGGCGTCCAGTGCCAGGTCCGCGACTTCACCGACGACGACCTCAAGCGCTACGGCGAGATCGCCCAGTTCCAGCAGGACAGCAAGATCGTCAAGCAGAAGGCGGACCCGGCGACCGTCATGGTCAAGGGGGTGGCGTGACAGTCGACGGCACCGCACCCGCCACGACCTTCGCCGGCCGACCCGCCAGCCGCGCCGGCTCCCCGATCCGCATCAGCGACGTCGACATCCGCTTCGGCGAGTTCGTCGCCGTCAGCGGCGCGAGCCTCGACATCGCCGCCGGTGAGCTCGTCTGCCTGCTCGGTCCGAGTGGCTGCGGCAAGTCCACGCTGCTCAACGCGGTCGCCGGCTTCGTCCGGCCGGCTGCCGGCGAGGTGACCTGCGGCGGCGAGCCGGTGACCGGGCCCGACGTGTCGCGGGGCGTGGTCTTCCAGAGCGCCGAGGCGCTGTTCCCCTGGCTGACCGTACGCCAGAACGTCGCCTTCGGGCCGCAGATGCGCGGCGTGCCGAAGGCCCAGCGCGACGCGGTCGTCGAGCGGTACCTGGCGATGGTCGGCCTCGCGCACAGCGCCGAGCGGTTCCCCGAGCAGCTCTCCGGCGGCATGCGCCAGCGGGCCCAGCTGGCCCGGGTCCTGGCCAACGACCCCTCGGTCGTGCTCATGGACGAGCCGTTCGGGGCGCTGGACGCCCAGACCCGGCTGGTGATGCAGGTCGAACTCGACCGGATCTGGCGCGAGACCGGCGCCACGATCATCTTCGTCACCCACGACATCGGCGAGGCGATCCTGCTCGGCGACCGGATCGTCACGATGACCGCGGGACCGTCGGCGGCCATCAAGAAGGACTACCGCTGCGACCTGCCCCGCCCCCGCGACCTGACCGACCCGGCCTGCGCGGCGCTCTTCCGGGAGCTGCGTGAGGACATCGGCGCCGAGGTGGCCCGGACGCTGCGCGCCCAGGGACTCGACGACGGCCACGACGGGCGGCCCGGCGCGGGCGACGACCGGACGGAGGGGCGATGACCGTCGAGGCACCCACCGTCCCCGACCGCACCAGGGCGGCGGCGACGACCGGTCCCCGCCGCAACCGCTGGCCCCGGCTGACCCGCATCGGGCTGTCGGTCCTGTCGGTGCTGCTCGGCGTGCTGATCTGGGACCTGGTAAGCCGCAACTACACGGCCTTCTTCCTGCCCTCGCCGCGGCTCACCCTCGACGGCGCGGTCGAACTCGTCCGCGACGGGACCCTGTGGGACTCGGTCAGCGCGTCCTCGACCCGCATCCTCACCGGCTGGCTGCTCGGCGTGCTCGTCGGCGTGCCGATGGGTCTGCTGATGGGCTGCATCCCCTGGCTGCGGCTGATGCTCGACCCGTACATCCAGTTCTTCCGCTTCGTGCCGCCGATCGCCTTCGTCACCCTGGCCATCATCTGGCTCGGGCCGGGGGAGGCGTCGAAGGTGGCGCTGATCTTCTACACCACCGTCTTCATCGTCGCCCTCAACACCCTGGCCGGGGTGCTGTCGGTCAACGAGATCCGGATGCGGGCGGCCCGGGCGCTCGGCGCCGGCCCCGTACGCAGCCTCGTCTCGGTCGTACTGCCGTCGACGGTGCCGCACGTGGTCACCGGAGCCCGGCTGGCGATGGGCAACTCGTTCCTGACGATCGTCTCCGCCGAGATCGTCGCCGCCCAGAGCGGCCTGGGATCGCTGATCTGGACGGCACGGAACTACGCCAAGACGGAGTGGGTCTTCGTGGGCATCATCGCCCTGGGCGTGCTCGGCTACCTCTTCGACTGGATCCTGCGTCTGGTCACGGGACGGACCCTGCGCCGCTACGGCGTCACGTTCTAGCGACCGACCCGTCGCCGACGCCATCCACCCCCTACCCGAAAGGCTCGCCATGCTCTGCATCGGCGTCGACATCGGTGGCACCTTCACCGACGTCATCGTCTACGAGCCGGCCACCGCCCGGCTCGCCGAGGCCAAGACCCTCTCCACCCCGCACGATCCGGCGGCGGCGATCTTCGAGGGCCTCGCCAAGCTCGGTGTCAGCCTGGACACGGTCGACCGCTTCGTGCACGGCACCACCCGGGTGACCAACGCGCTGCTCGAAGGCTCCGGCGAGCCCGTGTCGGTCCTGGCCACCGAGGGCTTCCGGGACGTGCTGGAGATGGGCCTCGGGCACCGGCCGCGCCTCTACAGCGTCAAGGAGAGCGGCCGGCCGCCGCTCGTCGCGCGCCGGCACCGGCACGTGCTGCGCGAACGCATCGGCGCCGACGGCAGCGTCGTCCGGCCGTTGGACACCGACGAGCTGGACGAGGCCCTCGACCGGGTGGCCGCCGCCGGTCCCCGCGCGGTGGCAATCTGCCTGCTGCACTCGTACCGCAATCCCGCCCACGAGCGGGCCGCGGCGCGGCGGCTGGCGGAGCGGTACCCCCACCTGGTCTGCACCGTCTCCTCCGACGTGGTGCCGGAGCAGGGCGAGTACGAGCGGTTCGCCACCACCGTGCTCAACGCCAGCGTGCGGGCGACCGTCGCCGACTACCTGCGCGGGCTCGGCGGCGCCCTCGCCGACGGCGGCTACGCCCACCCGCTGTCGATCATGACGAGCAGCGGCGGTGTCGTCTCCACCGAGGAGGCCGGGCGGCTGCCGATCAACCTCGCCCTCTCGGGGCCCGCCGGCGGGGTCGCCGCCACCGTGCACCTCGCCTCGCTCGCCGGCTACCCGAACGTCATCACCTGCGACATCGGCGGCACCAGCACGGACGTCTGCCTGATCAAGAACGGCGCCCCGTTGATGACCAACGACGGGAAGATCGCCGGCTACCCGAACCGCACCTTCCAGGTCGAGATCAACACGATCGGCGCCGGCGGCGGCTCGATCGCCTGGCGCGACCGGGGCGGGGAACTGCGCGTCGGCCCGCGCAGCGCCGGATCGACCCCCGGCCCGGCCGCGTACGGCCGGGGCGGCACCGAGCCGACCACCACCGACGCACACCTGCTCGTCGGCCACCTCGACCCGCAGGAGAGCCTGGGCGGGGAGGTGCCGCTCGACCCCGACGCGGCCCGCACCGCCCTGGCCGGGCTGGCCGGCCCGTTCGGTCTCGACGAGCTGGACCTGGCGCACGGCATCCTCACCCTCGCCACGGTCAAGATGACCAGCGCGATCAAGGAGATCTCCGTCGCCTGCGGCCACGACCCGCGCGACTTCGTGCTGATGCCCTTCGGCGGCGCCGGCCCGATGCACGCCACCGACCTCGCCGACGAGCTCGGCATCCGTCGGGTCCTGGTTCCGCCGGTGCCGGGCAACTTCTCCGCGCTCGGCTTCGTCACCGCCCAGGCCCGCCACGACTACGTCCGTACCGTGCTGGTGCCGGCCGACGACGACGGCCTGGCGGCCGTCCGGGCGGCCCAGGCCGACCTGCGCGACGCCGCCCTGGCCCAGCTCAAGGCCGAGGACGACGTGGAGCCCGACCAGGTCAGCTTCGGCCTGTCGGTCGGCATGCGGTTCCGGGGCCAGAGCTTCGACCTCGCCGTCGCCCTGCCCGAGCTGCCGGCCACCGCCGACGAGCTGGTGGCGGCCTTCCACGCCGCCTACGCCGAGCGGTACGCCTACACCCGCTCCGACCACCCCGCCGAGATCGTCAACTGTCGGCTCACCGCGTTCGGGCCCCGCCCGGCCGTCCGCTTCGCCGCCCCGACCGGCGGCCCGGCGCAGCCCGGCAGGACCCGTCTCTACCGCCCGGGCGGCTGGGTCGAGGCCACCGTGTGGCGGCGCGCCGACCTGGGGCCGGGCTGTGCCGTCGTCGGACCCGCCGTCGTACGCGAGAACGGCAGCACCACCGTCGTCGGCGGCGGATGGGCCGCCACGGTCGACGACCACGGAAACCTGCTGCTGACCAAGGAGTGATCCGTGATCCCGCCAGCCCTCGACCTCACCGTGCTGGAGCGCGCCGCGCGGCAGCCGGACCGCTCCCTGTACGTCTTCGACGATCCGGCCCGGCCGGTGACCACGGGGGAGTTCGCCGACCTCGCCGGCCGGGCCGCCGCCGTCCTGGCGGCCCAGGGCGTCGGCCGCGGCGACCGGATCGCGGTCTGGGCCGAGAACGGGCTGGCCTGGCTGGTGCTGCTGGCCGCCGCGGCCTGGCGGGGCGCCGCCCTGACCACCCTGCACCCCGGCCTCACCGGGCCCGAGCTGACCTCGGCGCTGGCCCGCAGCCGCCCCCGGCGCCTCTACGCCGCCGAGCGGGTCCGCGACCGGCACGGCCCGTCCACCGTCACGCGGGTCCTGGCGGCGCTGCCGCCCGGCGAGCGCCCGGACGGCTGGCACGTCCTCGACGCGGACCTGGGATCCGGGGCTCTGACGGGGCTGCCCGGCTGGGACGGCCGGGTTCCCGCACCCGTGGGTGATCCCGACGCCCCCTGCAACATCCAGTTCACCTCGGGCTCCACCGGCCCGGCCAAGATGGTGTCGCTGAGCGCCGGCAACCTGCTGGCCAACGCGGCCTGGACGGCCGAGGCGGCGGGGCTGCGCGCCGACGACCGGATCGCCTCGCCGCTGCCTCTGGCCCACGCGGCGGGGCTCGGCAGCGGGGCGATGCTGGCGCTCGTGACCGGCGCGCTGTGGGTCTCCACCCGCCGGTTCCGCACCGAACCGGTCCTCGACCAGATCCAGCGGCACGCGTGCACGGTGGTGCAGGCCGTGCCCACCATGGCGTCGATGCTCACCGACCGCGTCGAGCGGGACCCCGGACGCTGGGACCTGTCGTCGTTGCGGGTCGGCTTCCTCGGCGGCGCCACGTGCACCCCGGCGCTGCTCACCCGCACCCGGCGGGTGCTCGGCCTGGACCGGGTGGCGGTCGTCTACGGCCAGACCGAGGCCGGCCCGACGATCAGCCTGGACCCCGGCGACGGGACCTGCGGCGCGCCCGGTGCCACCGTCGGCCACGTCCTGCCGGCCCTTCAGGCCACCGTGGTCGACCCCGCCACCCGCGCCCCGCTGCCCGCCGGGCAGGTCGGGGAGCTGCTGGTACGCGGCAGCTCGGTCACCCGCGGCTACGCCGACGACCCGTTCACCACCGCTGCCACGATCACCAGCGACGGCTGGCTGCGCACCGGCGACCTGGGCGCGCTGACCGACGAACGGGTCCTCACCCTGGCCGGACGGATCAAGGAACTGATCATCCGCGGCGGCGAGAACGTCCACCCCGCCGAGGTCGAGGCGGTGCTCGCCGACGACCCGGCCGTGGCCCGGGTGTGTGTCCTCGGCGTGCCGTCGGCCCGCTGGGGGGAGGAGATCGCGGCCCTGGTCGTGACCGTTCCCGGTGGGCACTGCGACGTCGACCGGCTCACCCGCACCGCCACCGAACGGCTGGCCCGGCACAAGGTGCCGACCCTGATCCGTACCGTCGCCGACCTGCCGTTGCTGCCGTCCGGGAAGGTCGACCGGCGGGCCGCCCGGGAACTGCTCGTCGCGGAGGGGGAACGCTGATGCAGCTCGGATCGTGCTTCCTGGACTCGCTGACCGTCACCAGCTTCTTCGGCAACGCCGAGATGCGCGGGGTCTTCAACGACCGGCAGCTCATGCAGTCCTGGCTCGACGTGGAGGCCGCCCTCGCCCGGGGCCAGGCGAAGCTGGGCATCATCCCGTCCGCCGCCGCGCAGGCGATCACCGAGGCGGCCCGCGTCGAGCGGCTCGACACTGCGGTGCTCGCCGCCGACGCCGCCGACACCGTGCACCCGCTGGTGCCGCTGGTGCGGGCGCTCACCGCCGCCTGCCCCGGCGACGCCGGTCGCTACGTCCACCTCGGCGCCACCACCCAGGACGTGATGGACACCGGCTTCGTCCTGCGGGCCCGCGACGGCCTGGACATCGTGCAACGGCAGGTCGACGAGCTGGTCCACGCGCTGCGGCGGCTCGCGCTGCGCCACCGCGCCACCCCGATGGCCGCCCGCACCCACGGGCAGCAGGCGCTGCCGACGACGTTCGGCCTGCGCTGCGCGGTGTGGCAGGACGAGCTGCAACGCCACCGCGTCCGGCTGCGGCAACTGCGCCAGCGGCTGCTGGTGACCAGCATGGGCGGCGCGGCCGGCACGATGGCCGGCTACGGCGCGCAGGCGTTCGCGCTGGAGCAGGCGGTCGCCGCCGACCTGGGGCTCGGCGTCGCCGACACCCCCTGGCACGCCACCCAGGACCGCTTCGCCGAGTGCCTGATGGTCTTCGGCCTCGTCGCGGCCAGCGCCGAGAAGCTGGCCCGGGAGGTCTACTTCCTCGGCCGCACCGAGGTCGGCGAGGCGTACGAGTCGCAGCGCTCCACCCAGGTAGGCAGCAGCACGATGCCCCACAAGCGCAACCCGATCCGCTGCGAGGCGGTGATCGCCGCCGCCGGCACCCTGCGGGCCCAGGTGCCCCTGGCGTTGCAGACCATGGTCGCCCAGGACGACCGGGACATGGGCGTCGGGATGACGCTGTGGAAGCTGCTGCCGGAGTGCTTCATCCTGCTGGGCGGCGCGATGCAGCGACTGGTCGACGTCTTCGGTGACCTCGGCGTCAATCCCGACCGGATGCGCGCCAACCTCGACCTCACCGGCGGGCTCGTGCTCTCCGAGGCGGTGATGCTGCGCCTGGCCGGTCCGCTCGGCCGGGAGCAGGCCCACCACCTGGTCATGCGGATCGTCCGCGACAGCCTCGATGCGGGGCGCCCGTTCGCGGAGACGTTGCGCGCCGACCCGCAGGTGACCGCCGCCCTGCCCGCGGCGGAACTCGCCGGCCTGCTGGACCCGCTGTCGTACGTCGGCCACGCCGCCGCGCTGGTCGACCGCGCCCTACTGAATACGGAGTCGCCATGACCGCCGCACACCATGCCGACGAGTCCGTGCTGCTGCACCGCGACGGCCGGCTGGCCCGGGTGACGCTGAACCGGCCCGCCCGGCGCAACAGCTTCGACCTGGCGATGCTCGCCCGCTTCGAGGACGTGCTGCACGAGCTGTCCCGCGACGAGGGGACCGAGGTCGTCGTGCTCACCGGCGCCGGCACCGCGTTCTGCGCCGGCACCGACCTGCACGAGCTGGCCACCCTCGACGCCCGGGCCACGATGTCGGTGCAGCGCCGCACCGCCGAGCTGGTCGAACGCTGGTACCGGCTGGAACAGACCACCGTCGCGGCGTTCAACGGCCCGGCCATCGGCTCCGGCGCGGTGCTCGGCCTGGCCAGCGACCTGCGGGTGGCCGCCGACACCTGCTTCGCGACCTTCCCGGAGGTGGGCTTCGGCATCCCGCTGACCTGGAGCGGCATGGCGATCCTCGCCGACCTCGTCGGCGCCGACCTGGCCAAGCGCTGGCTGCTGCTCGGCGACCGGATCCCCGCCGACGAGCTGCGCGACCTGCGCCTGGTGACCGAGGTGGTGCAGCCGGAACGGCTCGCCGACGCCGCGACCGCGATCGCCGAGCGGCTGCTCGCCACCTCCGCGGTCGGCCGGTCGATGACCAAGCGGGCCGCCCGCCTGGCCGGGCCCCGCTTCGAGGCCGCCGCCAACGACTCCTACCTCGGCGCGCTGAGCGTGGCGCTGCGCCCCGCCGGCGACTACCTCGCCCGGGACCCCCGGTGAGGGCCGGCGAGGCGATCGCCGACGCCATCGTGGCGCACGGCGTCGACACGATCTTCGGGCTGCTCGGCGACGCCAACATGTTCCTGGTCGCGGACCTGTTGCAGCGCCACGGCGTCCGGTTCGTGGCCGCCCGCAACGAGAACGCCGCGGTGATGATGGCCGACGGCTGGGCCCGCGCCACCGGCCGGTGCGGGGTCGTCACCGTGACCCAGGGCCCCGGCCTGGCGGTCGCCGGAGCCGCGTTGACCATCGCCCGGCAGGCCGGCACGCCGCTGGTCCTGATCGCCGGCGACACCCCGCCCGGCGACCCGCTGCACGTGCAGAGCTTCCCGCAACAGCCCTTCGCGCTGGCCACCGCCGGGGCGTTCGTGCCCGTGACGGCGCCGGCCACCGCCGCCCGCGACGTCGGCCTGGCGTTCCGGGCCGCCGCCGAAGGCCCCGGCCCCGTCGTCCTCGACGTTCCCATCGACCTGCAGGACGAGCCGGTTCCGGCCGGTGCCGCGCCCGCGCCGGCCCGCGCGGTGACGCACCGGCCCGCGCCGACGGCGCCCACCGACTCGGCAGTCGCCGACCTCGCCGGCCTGCTGGCCGCCGCCCACCGCCCGGTGCTGCTGGCCGGGCGGGGCGCCGAGGCGGCGGCCGACGACGTACGCCGCCTCGCCGACCGGTGCGGCGCGGTGCTCGCCACCACCGTGCTGGCCGCCGGGCTCTTCGCCGGTCACCCGTACCACCTGGGGGTGGCCGGGGGACTGGCCCGCCCGCTGACCCGGCGGGTGCTGGCCGACGCGGACCTGGTGGTCACCTTCGGCGCCGGACTCAACCGGTGGACGGCCGACCACGGCGCGCTCTTCCCCGCGGCGCGGGTGGTCGCCGTCGACGCCGACGCGCGGGCGCTGGGGGCACGCTGGCCCGTCGACCTGGGGATCGTCGGGGACGCGGCGGTCACCGCGCGGGCCGTGACGGCCCGGCTCGACCCGCGCGAGCGCCCGGACTGGCGCAGCCCCGCCCTGGCCGCGCAGATCGCCGCGGCCGACCCGTTCGACGGCATCGAGTTCGTCGAGGGGGCGGAGGGCATCGACCCTCGGGCGTTCATCCGGATCTGCGCCCGCCGGCTCCCGGCCCGGCGCACCACGGTGGTCGGGGTGGGGCAGTTCGGCGGCTGGCCCAACCTGCTGCTCGACTCGCCCGCCGTGGACCGCGCGTTCATCGCACCCTGGGAGTTCGGCAGCATCGGCGTCGGCCTGCCGTACGCCGTCGGGGCCGGGGTGGGCCGCCCGGACCGGCCGGTGGTCGCCTTCGAGGGCGACGGCAGCCTGCTCACCGGCCTCGGGGAGCTGGACACCCTGGCCCGGGTCGGCGCGCCCGTGCTGCTGGTGGTCCTCGACGACGGCGGCTACGGCGCGGAGGTGCGCAAGTTCGCCCCGCGCGGGGTCGACCCGGCGCTGGCCCGGTTCCCGGCCCGGGACCTGGCCGCCGTGGCGCGGTCCCTGGGCGTACCGGCCTGGACGGTCACCGACCAGGCCGGCGCGGAGGCGGCGTTCGACGCGGTGCTGCCGGTGACCGGGCCGGGGGTGCTGCACGTGCGGGTGCTGCCCGAGGTCACCCAGGAGCGGTTCTGACGGTGCGGTCAGTCGCCCCACCGGTCGCCGAAGCCGTGGCCGAGCTGCCGGGACAGCTCGGCGGCGGTACGGCAGGCGGCGTCGGCCAGCTCGCGGGTGCGGGTGTCGTCCAGGCGGAAGATCGGCCCGGAGATGCTGATCGCGGCGGTGACCCGGTCGTGCCGGTCGCGTACGGGGGCGGCCACCACCCGCAGCCCGTGCTCGCTCTCCTGGTCGTTCAGGGCCCAGCCCTGCTGCCGCACGGTGGCCATGTGCGCCACGAAGGTGTCCAGGTCGGTGATGGTGTTGCTGGTCAGCGCCCTGAGCGGCACGGTGGTGAGCAGGGCGCGCAGGGCGTCGTCGTCGTGGTCGACGAGCAGCGCCTTGCCGGCCGCGCTGCACCACAGCGGGATGCGCCGGCCGAGGCGGGAGACGAGCTGCACGTTGCGGGTGCCCTGCACGACGTAGAGCGAGAGGGCGTCGGCGCCCTCCGGGACGGCGAGGTTGACGCTCTCGCCCTCGTGCTCGGCGAGCTGGTGCAGCAGCGGACGGGCCAGCGCGTGCAGGTCGATGCCGGCGAGGAAGCGGGCGCCCAGCTCGAAGACGGCGACGCCGAGGCGGTAGGTGCCGTTCTCCTCGTTGCGTTGCAGGAAGCCGGCGTCGGCCAGCGCGCGGAACAGCCGGCTGGCCGTGGACTTGTGCAGGCCCAGCTCGCGGCTGACGTCGCTGACCTTGCGCTCGACGGCGTCACCCCGGAAGGCCAGCAGGACGCCCAGGGCCCGGTCCAGCGCCTGGGTGCCCGACTCGCGTGGGGCGGCGCCCTCGTCGGGCGTCGGGTCAGTGGCGTACGACATCTTGCTTCCCTGCCTTTCCGGCTGCTACGTTTCATAATATAACTCTAGGACCACATGATGGTCCACCCTACGGTGGTTCAACCCACGGTGGTCCACTCGCCCTGACCAGTCCAGGTCCACTCCGGCGGCAGATACGGACCGACACCGGAAATCAGTGAGGCATCCGCATGACTGTGAATCCGATCGACCTGGAAGTCGTCACCGAGAGTCTCATCTCGATCGTCCGCGAGATGCGACAGACGATCTTCCGTACCGCGCACTCGCCGGTGATCGCCGACGCCCAGGACTTCTCCTGCGCACTCTTCGACCCCTCCGGGCAGATGGTCGCCCAGGGCCGGGACATGCCGGGACACGTCATCGCCATGCCCGCCTCCGTGGCCGAGATCTTCGCCGACTTCGCCACCGAGATGCGCCCCGGAGACCTCTACATCGTCAACGACCCGTACCGGGGCGGCAGCCACCTCAACGACGTCACCCTGATCAGCCCGGTCTTCGTCGACGGGCAGCTGTTCCTCTTCCCCTGCGTCCGGATGCACTGGGCCGACATCGGCGGCATGACCCCCGGCAGCGTGTCCGGCCAGGCCACCGAGATCCTCCAGGAGGGGCTGCGGATCCCGCCGATCAAGCTGATCGAGGAGGGTCGTCCCAACCGGGCCGCCTTCGACATCCTCTTCGCCAACGTCCGGATGGCCGAGGAACGCCGCGGCGACCTCGAATCCAGCATCGCCGCCTGCCACACCGCGCAGCGACGGCTGAAGGAACTCGTCGACCGCTGGGGCACCGGGCTGATCCTCGACTGCGTCGTGGCCAACATGGACCGCACCGAGCAGCGGCTGCGCGACATGATCCGGTCGCTGCCCGACGGCACCTACCGCTACGAGGACTACCTCGACCTCTACACCGACGGCGACTACGACGCCGCGATCGTGCGCTGCCGGCTGACCGTCGACGGCGACGAGATCGAAGCCGACTTCCGGGGCTCCTCCACCCAGGTCGCCGCCGTGGTCAACTCGTCGCGGGCGATGACCGTGGCCGGGGTGTTCATCGCCGTCAAGTCCGCCCTCGACCCCGGCGGGCTGGTCAACCACGGCGCGTTCCGGCCCCTGCGGGTGCGCACCGAGCCCGGCACGGTGGTCCACGTCAGCTACCCCGCCCCGGCCAACGCCCACAGCGAGGTTCGCAAGCGGGTCATCTCCGCCGTGATGGCCGCGTTGAGCCAGGTGGCACCCGACCTCATCGCCGCCGACCAGTTCGGCACCACCTTCCAGAACCTCATCGGCGGCGTGGACGAGCACACCGGCCAGCCCTACCTCTACTACGACTACCCGGCCGGCGGCAACGGCGGATTCCTCGAATCCGACGGCCCCAGCGCGATGAACCCGGTCGACCTCGGCGACATCTCCACCATCCAGTCCGTCGAGCGGCTGGAGACCGAGATCCCGATCCTCGTCGAGGCCTGCGAGCTGCGCGCCGGCTCCTGCGGAGACGGTACGCACCGGGGCGGCCTGGGCAGCCGGCGGGAGACCCGGCTGCTGGCCAGCGGCGGGGCGTACTCGGTGCAGACCGACCGCACCACCGTCCCCCCGTACGGGCTGCGCCACGGCGGCCCGGGCGCCCCGACGGTCACCCACCTGCGCCGCGCCGACGGCCGACGGGTCGACTTCGACACCCCCGGCAAGATCGCCGGCTTCCCCATGCGGGCCGGGGACGTGCTGGTCATGGAGTCCGCCGGCGGCGGCGGCTGGGGCGACCCGCTGGACCGCGCGCCCGACGCCGTCGCCGAGGACGTCCGGCAGGACTACCTGACCGGCGAGGAGGCCCGCCAGCGCTACGGCGTGGTCCTCGACGGCGACGGCGAGGCCGACCGTGCCGCCACCGCCGACCTGCGGCAGCGGCTGCGTGACGAGCGGAGCTGGCTGCGCCTCACCACCACCGACCGGCCCGCCTACACCGGCCGGCGCGGCCAGCGCCGGCTGGCCTACGTCGCGCCCGGCAGCGGCCTGGCCGAGGAGAGCCTCGTCGAACTGCACGGCGTGCACCCGGCACCACTGCGGGCCTGGCTGCGCCACGACGCCGCGCTCGCCGCCGACGAGATAGCCCTCGACGACGACGGGATGCAGATCCTCGGCGGCACCGCCGAGCACCGCGCGTACGTGCGCGTCCTCACCGGGGAGGGGCGGTCATGAGCAGGGTCTTCCGGGTGCCGGTGGCGACCACCAGGCCCCGCACCGGCGGCGGCGCCGGCAACGCCCCGGCCCCGCAGGCCGCCCCGGCCCGCGCCGGCATCGTCGCCGGCTGCCTCAGCCCACATCCGCCCCACCTGATCTACGCGGAGAACCCGCCGCAGAACGAGCCCCGCTCCACCGGCGGCTGGGAGACGCTGCGCTGGGCCTACGAGCGGCTGCGCAAGCGCATCCAGGAGGTGCACCGGCCCGACGTGCTGATCGTGCACGCCCCGCACTGGATCACGATGGTCGGCCACCACGTCAACTGCGCGCCCAACCCGCGCGGCATCTCCGTCGAGCCGATCTTCCCGCACCTCTTCCGCTACCGGTACGACTTCCGCACCGACGTCGAACTGGGCGAGGCCATCGTCGAGGAAGCCAGCGGCCTCGGCCTGGTCACCCGCGCGATGCGCGACCCCCGCGTACGCGTCGACTACGCCACCATCGGCGCCCTGCACCTGGCCAACCCCGCCTGGGACATCCCCGTGGTCTCCCTGTCGGCCAACAACAACCCGTACTTCTACTCCGACGCGGCGCTGGAGGAGATGGAGGTGCTCGGCGAGGCCACCCGCCGCGCCGTCGAGGCCACCGGCCGCCGCGCCGTGCTGCTCGCCTCCAACTCCCTGTCGCACCTGCACTGGCACGAGGAGCCGGCACTTCCGGAGGACATGGAACGCGAACACCCGTACAACAACCACCAGTACCGGTGGGACATGAAGCTGCTCGAAGCGATCCGCCGGGGACCGACCGCCCCGCTGCGGGAACTCATCACCGAACACATCGAGGCGACCGCGTCGGAGACGAAGGCCGGCAGCCTCACCTGGCTGCTCGCCGCGATGGGCTGGCCCAAGGTCGCCGGTGACGTGCTCGGCTACGGCACGATCATCGGCACCGGAAACGCCGTCGTCGAGTGGCTGCCCGAGGGGAGCCCCCATGGCTGACCGGACCGGAATCGTCGCCGGCGCACTCCTGCCCGGCATGCCCCACCTGCTCGCGAAGGAACCCGCACCGAGCTGGGCGGCGCTGGCCTCGGCCGCCCGCGACGTGGGCGAGCGCCTGCGCCGGCTGGAGCCCGACGTCGTCCTGCTGCTGTCCACCCAGTGGTTCACCGTCCTCGGCCACCAGTTCCAGTGCGACCCCAACCCGCGCGGCGAACACGTCGACGAGAACTGGTACGCCTACGACTACGGCCTGCTCCGCTACGACCTGCGCTTCGACGTGGAGTTCAGCGAGCGGTGGGCCGACCGGGTGCAGGCCGACGGCAAGCAGGCGCGCCGCACCCGCTACGAGGGCTTCCCGATCGACGCCGGGACCATCGTCACCTCCGCGCTGCTCGACCCGGAGCGCAAGCTGCGCTGGGCGCAGGTCTCCTGCAACCTGTACGCCGACGCCGACACCCTCGCCGACGTCGGCCGGGCCGGGGCCGCCGCCGCCCGCGACGCCGGGGTACGCGCCGCCGTCGTGGTGGTGAGCGGACTGTCCTCCGGACTGATCCAGCAGTGGATCGAACCCGGCCAGGACCACATCGGCACACCCGCCCACGACCAGTGGAACACCCGCGTACTCGACCTGCTCACCGCCGGCAAGGTCGACGAGGCGCTCGCGATCCGCGAGGACTACGCCCGGCAGGCCCAGGCGGACAGCCAGTTCCGGGCCCTCGCGTTCGCCGCCGGGACCGGCGCCGCCAGCGGCCCGGCACAACTGCACTCGTACGGCCCGATCTGGGGCACCGGCGCCGCCGTCCTGTCCTGGAACCTGCCCGAGCGTCCCTGACCGAAGCCGACCCGCAACCAGAGCAAGGAGCAGACATGCGAAACGTGGCCGTGGGCTTCGTCGAAGCCGAGGGTTACACCCCCATCTTCGACGCCGTCGACGCGATGGTGAAGGCCACCGAGGTCGAGGTGACGAAGGTCGTACGCCTCGGCGGCGGCATCGTCGCGGTCGCCGTGCGCGGCGATCTCGCCACCGTCGAGGAGGCGGTGGACATCGGCGAGGAGACCGCCCGGGTGCGCAGCCGCTCGGTGCGCTCGATCGTCTTCGCCAGCCCCTGCGACGCGGTGAGCGCGTTGGCCGCCGAGCCTGACCTCGTCGGCAACTGACAACCGGGTAAGGAGAATCAGCCATGTCCTCCGACATCGCGATCGGAATCGTCGAGACACGCGGCCTGGTGGCCCTCTCAGCGGGCATCGAAGCCATGATCAAGACCGCCGACGTCCGGTGCGTGGCCGTGGAACGGGTCACCAGCGGCTACCTCGCGGTCGCCGTCCGGGGCACCCTCGCCGCCGTACGCCAGGCAGTCTCCGCCGGGGAGGCCGCCATCCGCGCCCACGGCGAGCTGCGCAGCTCCCAGGTCTACCCGAAGCCCCACCCGACCACGGCGGCCCTGCTGGACGCGCCCGAACCGGCCCGCATCCGCGAGGTCATCGCCGGCCTGCGGGGAGAAACCGATGGTGCTCGGTGACGTCGTCGGCAAGGTGTGGGCCGACCGCATCCTGCCGGCGTTGCAGGGCAGGCGGCTCGTCCTGGTCCGCCCGCGCGGCGACGGGCCCGACCTCGTCGCCGTCGACCCCCTGAACGTCGGCGTCGGCACCACCGTCCTGGTCGTCACCGACGAGGCCGCGGCGGCCGTGACCGGCCAACCCACCGTGGACGCCGCCGTGGTCGCGCTCGTCGCCGACCCCGGCAGCGAACGGACCGAACCCAGCACCTGAACCGGAAGGGACACCTGACGATGGCCGAGTCATCCTGGCCGGTGAGTCTGCGCGACGGCCACCCGGGCGCCGACCCGCCGATGCTGCGCAATTTCGTGGGCGGTGAGTTCGTCGAGGGTGGGCGGCGGTTCACGAAGCGCAGTCCGGTGACGGGTGAGCCGGTGTTCGAGGTGGTGGAGGCGGATCGGGCGTGTGTGGACGATGCGGTCGCGGCGGCGCGGGGGGCGTTGCGGGGGCCGTGGGGTCGGATGGGGGAGCGGGAGCGCGCGGAGGTGTTGCGTCGGGTCGCCGTCGGGTTGGAGCGTCGTTTCGATGATCTGGTGACCGCTGAGGTGGCGGATACGGGTAAGTCGATTTCGCAGGCGCGCACTCTGGACATTCCGCGTGGTGCGGCGAATTTCCGTGCGTTTGCGGAGATCGTGGCGACGGCGCCGACGGAGTCGTTCACGACGGTCACCCCGACCGGTGGGCGGGCGCTCAACTATGCGGTGCGGAAGCCGGTGGGTGTGGTGGCGGTGATCGTGCCGTGGAACCTGCCGCTGTTGCTGCTGACGTGGAAGGTCGCTCCGGCGTTGGCGTGCGGTAATGCCGTGATCGTGAAGCCGAGTGAGGAGACGCCTGCGTCGGCGACGTTGTTGGCGGAGGTGATGGCCGCCGCGGGGGTGCCGGAGGGTGTGTTCAATCTGGTGCACGGGTTCGGTCCGGATTCGGCGGGGGAGTTTTTGACCCGGCATCCTGGGGTGGATGCGATCACGTTCACGGGTGAGTCGTCGACCGGCGGGGCGATCATGCGGGCGGCTGCCGATGGCGTGAAGGCGGTGTCGTTCGAGTTGGGTGGTAAGAACGCCGGGTTGGTGTTCGCGGATGCGGATCTGGATGCGGCGGTGGCGGGTTCGGTGCGGTCGAGTTTCACCAATGGCGGTCAGGTGTGTCTGTGCACGGAGCGGGTCTATGTGCAGCGGCCGGTGTTCGAGGAGTTCACGGCCCGGTTGGCGCAGCGGGCTGCCGGGCTGTCGTTCGGGTGGCCTGCCGACGAGGCGACGGTGAACATGCCGTTGATCTCGCGTCAGCATCGGGAGAAGGTGTTGGGCTATTACGACCTGGCTTGTGGTGAGGGTGCGCAGGTGCTGACCGGGGGTGGGGTGCCGACCTTTGGTGATGCGCGTGATGGTGGTGCGTATGTGCAGCCGACGGTGTTGACGGGGTTGGGTGCGGATGCGCGGACCAATCGTGAGGAGATTTTTGGGCCGGTGGTGCATGTGGCGCCGTTCGATGATGAGGATGAGGCGTTCGCGTTGGCGAACGGCACGGAGTATGGGCTGGCGGCGGCGGTGTGGACGCGGGATGTGGGTCGGGCGCACCGGGCCGGCGCCCGGCTCGACGCGGGCATTGTGTGGGTGAACACGTGGTTCCTGCGGGATCTGCGGACGCCGTTCGGTGGGGTGAAGGCGTCGGGGATCGGGCGTGAGGGTGGCGTGCACTCCTTGGATTTCTATTCCGAGTTGACCAACGTCTGCGTGGACCTGACATGAGCGGCGGCGTTCGCATCGGCGTCGCGGGTCTAGTGGACGTGGCGAGCACATCGTGGGTCGGGCGCATCGGGCCGGTACGGGGTTGGACGCCGGTATCAGTGTCGCGGGGTGTCCGTCCCGGTTTCCGGTCGACCCGCGGCTGTCGGTAGCGGCTCGGAGTGGGGTGGGGAGCTGACATGAGCGTTGATTACGAGGCGGCGGCCCGGGACCTGGTTGGCGCGCGGGACGACGGTAAGCCGTGTGCGCCGCTGCGGGGGCGGTTGCTGCCGGAGGGCGACGTTGACACGGCGTACCTGGTGCAGCAGCTTCAGGTCCGGCAGTGGTTGCAGCGCGGCCGTCGGCGGGTGGGCGCGAAGGTCGGGTTGACGTCGCGGGCGGTGCAGGAGAGCTTCGGTGTCTTCCAGCCGGATTTTGGGGTGCTGCTCGATGACATGGCGGTGCCCGACGGGGCAGAGGTGCCGTTGGGCCGGCTGCTGCAGCCCCGGGTGGAGGCGGAAGTCGCGTTCGTGCTGGGTGCGGATCTGCCGGACGAGCGGATCACGAGCGCGGACGTGATCCGGGCGGTGGATCACGTGTTGCCGGCGATCGAGATCGTGGATTCGCGGGTGGCGGAGTGGGACATCTCGATCGTGGACACGGTGGCGGACAACGCCTCCAGTGGCCTGTTCGTGCTCGGTACCACGCCGCGCCGGCTGGCTGATGTGGATCTGCGGCTGTGCGGCATGGTCCTGGAGCAGGCCGGTGAGCCGGTGTCGGTGGGGGCGGGGGCGGCGTGCCTGGGTAATCCGTTGCATGCGGTGCAGTGGTTGGCGCAGACCCTCGCACGTTCCGGTGATCCGCTGCGTGCGGGTGACGTGGTGCTGTCCGGGGCGCTCGGTCCGATGGTGCCGGTGACGGCGGGTGCGGCGTACGAGGCGCGGATCTCCGGCCTGGGCTCTGTCCGCACGTGTTTCTCCAAGGAGGCGTCGTGACTACTGGTGTGGCGGTGATCGGGTCGGGCAACATCGGCACCGATTTGATGATCAAGGTGCTGCGCCTCTCCGAGTCGCTGCGGATGGTGGCGATGGTGGGCATCGACCCCGATTCCGATGGTCTGGCGCGGGCGCGCAGGTTGGGTGTGGCGACGACCGCTGGGGGTGTCGACGGCCTCGTCGGGATGCCGGAGTTCGCGGATGTGGAGTTGGTGTTCGATGCGACGTCGGCGGGTGCGCACCGTTACAACGATGCGGTGTTGGCGGCGCACGGTCGCCTCGTGGTGGATCTGACGCCGGCGGCGGTGGGTCCGTATGTGGTGCCGCCGGTGAATCTGGACGAGCACCTGGGTGAGCGCAACGTGAACATGGTGACGTGTGGTGGGCAGGCGACGGTGCCGATCGTCGCGGCCGTCGGTCGGGTGACGCCGGTGGTGTACGGGGAGATCGTGGCGTCGATCGCGTCGAGGTCGGCGGGGCCGGGGACGCGGGCGAACATCGACGAGTTCACGGAGACGACGGCGCGGGCGATCGAGGTGGTCGGTGGCGCTGATCGTGGTAAGGCGATCATCGTGTTGAATCCGGCGGATCCGCCGTTGTTGATGCGTGACACGGTGTACTGCTTGTGTGAGGACGCCGACGCCGATCGGGCGGCGATCGCTGGGTCGGTGGCGGAGATGGTGGCGGCGGTGCAGGAGTACGTGCCGGGGTACCGCCTGAAGCAGGATGTGCAGTTCGATCGGGTGGATGCGTATGTGCCGTCGTTGGGTCGGCGTCTGCGCGGGTTGCAGGTGTCGGTGTTTTTGGAGGTCTCCGGCGCGGGGCATTATCTGCCGGCGTACGCGGGGAATCTGGACATCATGACGTCGGCGGCGCTGCGTACGGCGGAGCGGCTGGTGGCGGTGCGTTCCGAGGCCGCTTCGGGGGTGCTGTCGTGACTGATCTGTACATCCAGGACGTGACGTTGCGCGACGGCATGCACGCCGTGGCTCACCGCTACACGGTCGAGCAGGTCCGCACGATCGCGGCGGCGCTCGATGCCGCCGGGGTGGCGGCGATCGAGGTCGCGCACGGTGACGGGCTCGCCGGGTCGAGTGTCAACTATGGCCATGGTGCGGCCAGTGACGCGGACTGGATTGCGGCGGCGGCGGAGGTGATGACGAACGCGAAGCTGACGACGTTGCTGCTGCCGGGGATCGGCACGATCTCCGATTTGAAGGCGGCGAAGGCGCTCGGGGTGACGAGTGTGCGGATCGCGACGCATTGCACGGAGGCGGACATTTCGGCGCAGCACATTGCGTGGGCGCGGGAGAACGGTATGGACGTGTCCGGGTTCCTGATGATGTCGCACATGAACGACCCTGCTGGTCTGGCGGGGCAGGCGAAGTTGATGGAGTCGTACGGGGCGCACTGCGTCTACGTCACGGATTCCGGTGGCCGGCTGCTGATGTCGGATGTGGCGCAGCGGGTGGATGCGTATCGGCAGGTGTTGGAGCCGAGCACGCAGATCGGTATCCACGCTCACCACAACCTGTCCCTCGGCGTGGCCAACAGTGTGGTTGCCGTGGAGCACGGGCGGATCGTCGGTGACGGGCCGCTGGGTTCGGCGCACGGTCGGACGGTGCGGGTGGACGCGTCGCTGGCGGGGCAGGGTGCGGGGGCGGGTAACGCGCCGTTGGAGGTGTTCGTGGCCGTCGCGGAGTTGCACGGTTGGGAGCACGGGTGTGACGTGTTCGCGCTGATGGATGCCGCTGACGACATCGTGCGGCCGTTGCAGGACCGGCCTGTGCAGGTCGACCGGGAGACCCTGTCGCTGGGGTATGCGGGGGTGTATTCGAGTTTCCTGCGGCATGCGGAGCGGGCCTCGGACAAGTACGGGGTGGACGTGCGCTCGATCCTGGTCGAGTTGGGCCGCCGCCGCATGGTCGGCGGGCAGGAAGACATGATCGTGGACGTGGCACTGGACCTCGCCGACGGGCGCGCGCAGACGGGTGCGGCACAGTGAGCGTGAGGATCGAGCCGGGCGGGCGAGCCGCGCAGTCGCGAACGAGGGAGACGCCATGATCGGGCCGGACACCGCCGGTATCGCCGAGCGTCTCGGCGTGGCGGCCGCCACCGCCACCGCCATCCCGCAACTGGCCGCGGAGACCGGCCTGGACGTGGATGCCGCGTACGCGGTGCAGACGGCGTTGATCCAGCGTCGCCTCGACCGGGGCGAGCGGCCGGTCGGGTTGAAGATGGGCCTGACCAGCAAGGCGAAGATGGCGCAGGTCGGCGTGGACGAGGTCATCTGGGGCCACCTCACCGACACCATGCGCATCCCCGACGGCGGCACCCTCGACCCCACCAGGTTCATCCACCCGCGCGTCGAGCCGGAGGTGGCGTTCCTGCTCGACCGCCTGCCCGAACCCGGCGAGCCGGTCGGGGACTTCACCGACGCCGTACGTGCGGTCGCCCCCGCGATCGAGGTCATCGACTCGCGGTACGCGAACTTCACGTTCTCCCTGCCGGACGTGATCGCCGACAACACCTCCGCCGCCGCCTTCACCATCGGCCCCTGGTCCCCCGTCCCGGACGGCCTCGACAACCTGGGGGTGCTGCTGGAGATCGACGGACGCGTCGCGCAGGTCGGCTCCACCGCCGCGATCCTCGGCGACCCCCGCCGCGCACTGGATGAGGGCATCCGCCTGGCCGGGCGCCACGGCGTACGCCTACGCGAGGGCTGGGTGTTCCTCGCCGGCGCCGCCACCGCCGCCGTGCCCCTGAAGCCCGGCGCCCACGTCCGCGCCGTCGTCGAACACCTCGGCACCACCTCCCTACGAGCCACCGCATGACCACGAACCAGGACACGCCCGCGAGCCAGGACACGACCACGAACCAGGACACGCCCGCAGGCCACGGCAGGAGCGCACAGGCGCACGTCGTCGCCGGCAAGGCCGTGCCCCGCGGCGCGTTCCCGCACGTCAAGGTCGCCGGTGGCTTCGTGTTCGTCTCCGGCACCTCCAGCCGCCGCCCCGACAACACCTTCGCCGGCGTCGACGTCGACGAGCTGGGCACCACCAACCTCGACATCCGCGCGCAGACCAGGGCCGTCATCGACAACATCGCCGACCTGCTGAAGACAGTCGGCGCCGACCTGAGCGACCTCGTGCAGGTCACCACCTACCTCGTCAACATGAACGACTTCGGCGGCTACAACCAGGTCTGGGCCGAGTACTTCGACGCCACCGGCCCCACCCGCACCACCGTCGCCGTGCACCAACTACCCCACCCGCACCTGCTCATCGAAATCCAAGCTGTGGCCGCACTCCCCCTGACCTGACGCCGTTCGGCGTGAGTTTCGAGGGTTGACGCGTAGGCGCGCCCGTCGGACCCAGTTCGACGGCGGCGCACCGCCTTTTGGGTCAGCGGGCGATGAGCAGCAGCAGGCTGTGACCGCGCAGCAGGTAGTTGGTACCCTGACCGCCGAGCAGCGTCTCCGAACCCGGTACGGCGACCTGGTTGGCGCCCTCCGCCCAGGTGGCGGTGTCGGTGACCCGGTACCAGTTCTTTCCGGCTCCCGGGGACGGCAGAGTGAAGTTCACGTCCCCGGACCAGCCGTTGTAGCCGACGTAGATCGCCGGGGCCGGGTCGCCGAACTCGGTGCCGTCGATCCGCCAGCCCAGCGCGTGGTTGTTGGCGTTGCCCCAGTACGCGCCGTCCGGGCTGGTGCCGGCCGGGGTGAACCAGGCCAGCTGGGCAAGCCCGTTGCCGTTGGTGTCGGCGGCGGAGTAGAAGGTGGCCGGCCGTAGCGCGGGGTGCGCGTGGCGGAAGGCGGCCAGCCGGGAGGCGAAGGTGCGGAAGGTGGTCTGGTCGGTGGTCGGACTCCAGCCCAGCCAGTTCGCCGACGAGTCCAGGTTGTAGGGGTTGTTGTTGCAGCGCAGCCCGCGCAGGGATTCGTCGCCGCCGGTGATCATCGGGGTGCCGGCCGACAGCATCAGGAACGCGTGCCCGTTGCGGGCGGCCCGGCGCTGATCGGCGGCGATCCCGCCGTGGTCCCAGGAGATGTTGTCGTCGCTGCCGCCGTCCGACGGCCCGTACGGCCACGCCTGGTTGTTGTTCTTGCCGTTGCAGGCGTACAGGTCGGCCAGGGTGAACCCGTCGTGGGCGACCATGAAGTTCACCGAGTGCCACGGCCGTCGCCCGTCGTCGCCGTAGAGGTCGAAGGAGCCGGCGAACCGGTCGGCGAGTTGACCCGGGGTGACCGGGCTGACGCCGAGCTTGTTCTGGTCGCGGCGTAGCGTGTCCCGGTACTGCCCGTTCCACTCCGCCCACCCGGTCGGGAAGTTACCCACCTGGTAGGTTCCGTCGCCGATCGCCCACGGCTCGGCGATCCAGTCGACGCCGGTGCCTCCGCCGGCCGGTCGGGGCGGCATCTCCCGGGTGATCCGGTTGAGTGCGGTATTCGGGTCGGTACGGCTGTAGGAGAAGCAGCCGTGCTGGCAGGTGTTGCCGAGCACCGAGGCGAGGTCGTGCCGGAAGCCGTCGACCCCGAGCGTGTTCTTCCAGTACGCCAGCGAGTCGACGATTAGATCCTGGGCGACCGGATTGTAGGTGTTGTAGTTGCCGCCGACGCCGGTGTTGTCCCAGGAGGACTGCCGGTCGGCGGTGAGCGAGTAGTAGGTGGGGTTGTCCAGCCCACGCCAGGAGACGATGTCGTAGACGTTCGACCCGCCGGAGCTGTAGACGCCGCCCTCGCCGGTGTGGTTGTAGACCACGTCGACGAGCACCTTGATCCCGGCGTCGTGGAACGCCTTCACCATCTGCTGGAACTCCCGGGTCGGCCCGCCCGGCGAGCGGTCGTAGGCGTACCGGCGGTCCGGGGCGAAGTAGTTCAGGGTCATGTAGCCCCAGTAGTTGTCGCCCGCGGTGCCGGTCGGATCGACGTCGTTGGTGTCGTTCTGGGTCTCCTGCAACGGCAGGAACTCCACCGCGGTCACCCCGAGCGAGGCCAGGTACGCGGCCTTCATCCCCGCGCCCCGGTAGGTGCCCCGGTAGGCGGCCGGCACCGACGGGTCGTTGCGGGTCAACCCGCGCAGGTGCACCTCGTAGACGAGGTCGTCCTTCAGGGCCCGGCCGGGCTTGGTGCCGAAGGCGGGCGTGACCGTGGGCAGGACGACCCCCTTCGCCGCGTGCGGGCCGCTGTCGACGTTTCGGTGCGTCGGGCCGGAGGCGTACACCGTCGAGGAGGTCATGCCGGGCCGCAGCGGGTCGTGGCTGATCTCTCGGGCGTACGGGTCGAGCAGGAGCTTGTTGGGGTTGAACCGGTTCCCGGTGGCGTCCACGTCGGCGACGAACCCGACCGAGGAACCCTTCGTCCAGCCGGTGCGGTACGGCCAGTTCGGCCCCCAGGCCCGGTAGCCGTAGTAGACGGTGCTGGTGATGCCCGCGGTGCGCAGGGCGGCGACGTCGACGGTGACGCTGAACGTGCCGGCGGCGTCCCTGGTGAGCAGATAGCTGGCGTTCTCCTGGGTGCCGGTGGGCGTGGCGTAGAGGTTGACCGTCATCCGGGTGGCCGCGGACGAGTGGACCCGGAACGTGATCCGCGAGTTGGCACTGTCGTAGCGGGCGCCGAGGGTGCGGGAGTCGATCCCGGCGACGGCCGGTGCGGGCCCGGTGACCAGGGGCGCGGCGACGCTGGCCAGCGCGGCGCAGAGCAGGGCGGCGAGGGTGGCTCGGGCACGCGAGGCTAGCGGTACGGGCATGGTCATCTCCGGAAGGGGCGCGAAACCGGGGTGCTTGCAAGTTTCTGCAAGATTTACGAAAAGGTAACAGTCGATTTCACGCGCGTAAAGAGTGCCATCGATCTCCGACCGTCCCGCCGGTCGTTGGCCGAACCGTCGAGTGCCGCTCGAGGTCGACAACGAGGTGTTCCCCGCCAGCAGCGCGTCACAGGTTGCCGGTGGGCCGCAGCGTCACCACCGACCGCTGCGCACGGGTCACCTCCACGATCCGGACCCGGCCTCGACCGAGCCGGTGGAACGCCTCCGGCAGGCGGACGTCGTGGGTGAAGACCACTACCTGCCGCCGCACGGCCAACGCGGCGAGCACCCGGGCGAGGCCATCCACCATGGCTGAGTCCATGCTCCGCACCGGTTCGTCGGTGACGACGAAACGGAACGGGCTCTCCGGCGCGCACCCGCGCGGCAGGACCCGCTGGCTGGCGTCGGTGAGCCGACTCAGCTCGGCGGCGGTGAGGAACGGCCGGTACCGCTCCAGCGGGCGGGCCAACCCCAGCTCCGCCAGGTCCACGTGCCGCCCCTGCGCGCTGGTGACGGTGACCTCCGCGTCGGCGAGCGCCGCGCCGAGCGGCCACGACCGGGTCACCGTGACCGGCTTCGCCTCCCCGTCGACGTGCAGCTGCGCCACGATCCAGCACGGGTCGGGGGAGTGCAGGTTGCGCCAGCCCGTACGCCAGACGCTGTTGCGCTCCGCCCACCGGGCGCTGTCGCCGGTGAGCGCCAGCTCGACGGCCTCGGCGAAGCTCGACTTGCCGGAGCCGTTGCGCCCGACCACCAGGGTGAGGCCCGGCCCGGGGTCGATCTGGAGGGTGCGTTCCGGGCCGACGCCGCGGAACCCGGCGACGGTGACCGAGGAGAGCCAGATCCGTCCCGTCGGCGCCTCGTCGGTCGGGACGGCCAGGTCCAGGCTGGTCGTCCCGCCGTCGAGCGCGGCGGTCAGGTCGTCCTGGCCGCCCAGCGCGGCGAGCACCAACTCGGCGGTGTCATCGGGCATGTCGTCGGCGGCGAGCCGCTCGAAGATCAGCTCGACCAGCGGTTCGGTACGGCGGGCGGGAAGGGCCGGCGCCGTGGGGGAGGGCTGGCGGGGGATGGGCATGGTCGTCTCCAGGCGTGCCCCTGCGGGCCGGCGGAGGTGCCGGCCCGCAGGGGGAGAGCGGGGAAGGTGATTCCGGAGGTCCCGGGGTCACCGGCGTGCCGGTGCGCGGATGGATCAGCCGGGGCCGACCCAGAACTGGACGGCGGTGTTCGGGGCGGCGGAGATCGAGGAGATGGAGCTGGCGCCGGAGATGGAGCCGAGCGCGATCAAGGCGGCGGCGATGAGGGCGAGCGTCGTGGTCTTGCGCATCGTTTTCCTCCGATGGTTGTTGTGTCGGGGTCAATAGAAGCATCGTCTGACAACTGTGTCAACGGTCATTGTGAACCTTGACGGACGTGCGAGACTTCAGGCGTGAAGACACCGACGGTCACCGCAGCGGAGATCGCCCGGCTCGCCGGGGTCGGTCGCGCCGCCGTCAGCAACTGGCGCAAGCGGCACCCCGACTTCCCAGCCCCGGTGGGCGGCACCACCGCCAGTCCCGAGTTCGACCTCACCCAGGTCGAGCAGTGGTTGCGCGGTCAGGGCAAGCTTCCCGAGCTGTCCCGCGCCGACCGGCTATGGCGGCACCTGGCCGCGCCGACGCAGACGCCGGCATCCGCCCTCGCGAGCGTCGGCGCCCTGCTGCTGGCCCGCCACCGCGGCGAACGCCCCATCCCCGGCAGTACCGACACTGACCTGGCGGCCCTGTTGCCCGACGTCGACGCCCTCGCCGACGAACTCGGCCCGCAGGCGGCCTTCGACGAGTTGTGGCAGCGCTTCTCCGCCCCCGGCCCGGGCCGCCTCTTCGCCACCCCCGACGAGCTGGCCGACCTGATGGTCGCCCTCGCCGACGTCGGCGAGGGCTCCGTCCTGGACCCCGCCGTCGGTTCCGGCGCCACCCTGCGCGCCGCCGCCCGCGCCGGCTGCACCACGGCGTACGGGCAGGAACTCGACCCCGACCTCGCCACGCTTGCCCGGCTCTGGCTCGCCCTGCGTGACGTGCCGGGGGAGGTCCGGGCCGGCGACTCGTTGCGCGCCGACGCCTTCGGGGGCCGCACCGTCGACGCGGTGGTCTGCCACCCGCCGTTCGGCGTCACCAACTGGGGCAACGAGGAACTCGGCTACGACCCGCGCTGGGAGTACGGCGTCCCGCCCCGCACCGAACCGGAGCTGGCCTGGGTGCAGCACGCGCTGGCCCACCTGCGCCCCGGCGGGCATGCCGTACTGCTCATGCCGCCGGCGGCAGCCGGTCGCCGGGCCGGCCGGCGCATTCGTGCCGAACTGCTGCGGCGCGGCGCGCTGCGTGCCGTCGTCGCGCTGCCCAGCGGGGTGGCCGCGCCGCACGGCGTACCGCTGCACCTGTGGGTGCTGCGGCGTCCCGCGCCCGACGTGCCCGCCCCGGCGCGGGCGCTGCTCGTCGACGCGGCCGAGGGCGACGTCGCCGAGCTGTCCGCCCGGATCCTCGCCGCCTGGCGGGCCTTCACCGCCGCACCCGACGCCGAGGTCGAGCAGGCCGGCTTCGCCCGCGCCGTGCCCGTCATCGAACTGCTCGACGAGGAGGTCGACCTCACCCCCGCGCGCCGCCAACCTGCCGCCGGGGTCGAGCAGACCGGTGAGCAATTGGTAAGCACCAGGGAGCGACTGGCCGCGATCCTCGGCGACCTGCCCGCGCTGATGCCCCGGATGAGTCACCCGACCGAGGGGGTCGCGCCCCCGACCACCTCGGTCGCGGACCTGATCCGCGGCGGCGCGCTCCAACTGTTCGGGCCGGCACGCATCTCCGCAGCCGGCCAGCCGCACGTCGACGTGCCGCCCGCGGCGGGAAGCGGCTCACCCGTGCTGACCGTGCCCGACGTGCTGGCCGGCGTCGACGCCTCCGGCCAGGTCGACGAGCGGCTCGGCCAGGAGATCCCGCTGGCGGTCGGCGACGTGGTGGTGCCCATGGTCGCCAGTACGCTCACCGCCCGGGTGGTCACCGCCGAGGGGGCGCTGCTCGGCCGCAACCTCTACCTGCTGCGCCCCAACCCGGCGGCGCTCGACCCGTGGTTCCTCGCCGGGCAACTGCGCACCACCGCCAACGAGAAGCAGGCGTCCAGCCTGTCCGGGACCCTGCGCTTCGACATCCGCCGGGCGCAGGTGCGCCGGTTGCCGCTGGACGAGCAACGGGTGCACGGGGAGGCGTTCCAGCGCCTCACACAATTCGAGTCGGCAATCAGACAGGCCGCGGAACTGGGGGCGGAACTGGTGCGGCTCACCGCGGATGGCCTGGCCCAGGGCAACCTGCACCCGGACAGCGGCGGCCGGTAGACCGGCGCGGCGCCCGGGAAGCACCATCCGGCTGCTGACACCACAATCGTCCACGTTGTACGGTCATGCGTCCGCCGGGCGTGGGGCCGGTGCGGGGTGTGCGGGGTGGGTGTCATCGCGTGGGGGGTCTGGTGGCGCTGGACAAGGTCGGTGGATACCAGGTGCTCCGGCCGCTGGGCTCGGGCGGCATGGGAGTCGTGTACTTCGCGGTCTCGCCCACGGCCGAACGGGTCGCGCTGAAGGTGATCAGGCAGGAGCTGCTCGAGACACCGACGATGCGGGAGCGCTTCGCCGCCGAGGTGGAGAGCCTCAAGCTGGTCTTCGGGTCGCGGGTGGCGCGCCTGGAGGACGCGGACACCACGGGTGACCCGGCCTGGCTGGCCGTCGAGTACGTGCCGGGAGCCACGCTGCGCCAGCACGTCGACGCCAGGGGCGCGCTCGCGCTGCCGATGGCCGCGATGGTCGGTGCCATGCTCGCCGACGGCCTGACCAAGGTGCACCAGGTCGGGTTGCTGCACCGGGACCTCAAGCCACAGAACATCATCCTCGGCCCGGACGGCCCGAAGCTCATCGACTTCGGGCTGGCGGTGCTGATCGACCGCGAGAAGTACGTGACCGAGGCGGGCGCCCTGGTGGGCACGCCCGCCTACATGTCGCCGGAGCAGGTCCGGGGGGAGCGGGAGCTGACCGCCGCCGTCGACATCTACGGCCTGGGCGCGCTGCTGGTCTTCGCGCTCACCGGGCACGGCCTCTATCCGCCGACGAACTCCTGGAACCTGCTGCTGCGCATCACGGAGCCGGGCGACCTGCCGGACCTCTCCGGTGTGCCGAACGAGCTGGTGCCGTTGATCGGCGCCATGTTGGCCCACGATCCGACCGCCCGGCCAGGGTTGGACGCCGTCCGTACGCGGTTGCTGGCGGTCGCCTCCGCAAGCGCCGGCAAGAGCGTGCTCGACCTGCGTCGGGAGGTCTGCGCCCTCACCTACGACGACAACACGGAGCTGCTGGTCCCGCCGGATCTCCAGGATCCGGAACAGGATCCGGAGGACCCGCCCGATGGCGGGGAGGAGAGCACCGCCGAGGTGCCCGGGACGACGCCGACGAAGGTCGACCCCGACCGGCCAGCGAACCCACACCCCGACGTGAACTGGCTGGTCGACAAGCTGCGCCGCCAGTACGCCCGCCGCTCGACCCTGTAGGAAGGCTCCTCATGACACCCACCCAGGAGGCGACGTTCGCCCCGGGCTCCCGCATCGTGGTCCGCGACGAGGAGTGGCTGGTACGCGGCGTCAGGACCGGCACCGCCGACGGCACCATGATCAAGGCGGTCGGGGTCTCCGAGTTCGTGCAGGACGTCGAGGCGACCTTCTTCACCGGACTGGACACCATCCAGGCGATGCGCCCGGAGGAGACCGTCCTCGTCCGCGATACGTCGTCGAGATTCCGGCAGAGCCGGCTCTTCCTGGAGGCCGTCTTCCGGCGTACGCCGCTGCCGCGCACCGAGCGGGGTCTGGCACTGGCCGACCGCTTCCTGCTCGACCCGCTGACCTACCAGCAGCGCCCGGTGGAGCTGGCCCTGTCCGGGCTGCGCCCGCGCGTGCTGCTGGCCGACGTGGTGGGCCTGGGCAAGACCCTGGAGATCGGGCTGATCCTCGCCGAGCTGATCCGCCGGGGCCGGGGCGACCGCATCCTGGTGGTCTCCCCGCAGCAGGTGCTGGAGCAGTTCCAGCGGGAGCTGTGGACCCGTTTCGCGATCCCCCTGGTGCGCCTCGATTCGGTCGGCATCCAGCGCATCCAGCAGGAGATCCCCGCCGGGCGCAACCCGTTCACGTACTTCAAGCGGGCCATCATCTCCGTCGACACGCTCAAGGACGCCGGCCAGTTCGGCCACCACCTCGACGCCACCGTCTGGGACGCCGTCGTCATCGACGAGTCGCACAACCTCATCAACAAGGGGACCCAGCGCAACGAACTGGCCCGCCGCCTCGCCGCGAAGACCGACGCGCTGCTGCTGGCCAGCGCCACCCCGCACAACGGCGACAAGGAGTCCTTCGCCCAGTTGATCTCGCTGCTCGACCCGGCCGCGATCGCCAACCCGAAGGACTACCGGGCCGACGACATCGCCCACCTCTACCTGCGCCGCACGAAGATCAGCCCGGAGGTACGCGACCAGATGGGCGACCGTTGGGCCGACCGTGGCCCTTCCGAGGCCGCGTACTGCCCGGCGACGCCGATCGAGGAGCAGGTCTTCGACGAGCTGACCGACGTGTGGCTGGCCGGCAAGTGGAGCGACGAGGCGATCACGGGGCAGCACCGGCTCTTCCCGTACACCCTGTTGAAGTCTTTCCTGTCGTCGCACCGCGCCCTGCACGAGACGGTGACCAACCGGCGCAGGAAGGCCACCGGCGCCGAACGGGCGGCGCTGGACCGGCTCGCGGAGCTGACCTCGGCGATGACCGAGGCCGACTCCAGCAAGCTGACGCACCTGGTGGCGGAGCTGAGGAAGATCGGCGTCGGTCGGGGCAGCGACACCCGCGCCGTGGTCTTCTCCGAGCGGGTGCCCACCATCAAGTGGCTCGCCGAGGTGGTGCCGGGCCTGCTCGGCCTGAAGCCGGCGGCCGTGCGGGTGCTGCACGGCGGCGTCGCCGACACCGACGAGCAGCGCATCCTCCAGGAGTTCGAGCTGGCCGGCAGCGACGTGCGGCTGCTGTTCACCGGCGACGTCGCCTCGGAGGGCGTCAACCTGCACCAGCAGTGCCACCACCTGATCCACTACGACATCCCGTGGAGCCTGATCCGCATCGAGCAGCGCAACGGCCGCATCGACCGCTACGGGCAGCGCCACCGCCCGCAGTTCCGCGCCCTCGTGCTGACCTCCGTGCGGGAGGACGCCAAGGACGACCGCACGGTCGCCGAGAAGCTGCTCGGCCGGGAGGAGAACGCCCACCGCAGCCTCGGCAGCGTCGAGGCCGCCACCGGCCAGTTCGACGCGAAGGCCGAGGAGGACCGGCTGGTGCGCGACCTGCTCGCCGGCCGCACCGTCGAGGAGTCCTACGAGGCCGCGCACGCCGAGATCGACGTGATGGCCGACCTGTTCGGCGAGGTCGGCACCGCCCCCGTCGCGGCGGAGGTGCCGCGCGCCCGGGTGCCGAAGCTGTTCGACTCGACCCGGGACTTCGTCGACGCCGCCCTGCACGAGGTCTACGACGACCGGCCCGAGGACCACCTCGACCTGCACCGCGAGGAGGAGCTGCTGACGTTCCTGGCCCCCGGGGATCTGGTGCACCGGCTCACCGACCTGCCCCGCTCCTACCTGCGCGCCCACCGCGAGGGCGAGGCGCTGCGGCTGAAGGTCACCTTCGACCGGGCCCTGGCGCAGCGCAAGCTCGACCAGGCCCGGCAGAGCCGTACGCCGACGTGGCCGGAGATCGCGTTTCTCAGCGACGTGCATCCGATGGTCGACTGGCTGGTCGACAAGGTGCTGATCCGGCTGGGCCGCCAGCAGGCGCCGGTGCTCACCGCCGACGTGGCCGGGCCCGTATTCCTCGTCCAGGGTGTCTACGCCAACCGCCTCGGCCAGCCCACGGTCGTGCAGTGGATGGCCGTCTCCGGACTGCCCGATCAGCCGAGCATCCGATCGATGGACGAGGCGCTGCGCGCCGCGAACGTCGGCCCCGACATGGTCAACCGTGCGGAGACCGTCGACACCGGGCCGCTGACCCGGCTGCTGCCGCAGGCTGTCGCCGCCGCCCGCGAGCACCTGAAGGTCAAGCGCGCCGAGTTCGACGCCGCCAACGCCGAGCCGCTGCGCCGCCACCGCGACCGACTGGCGACGTTCCAGCAGGCCAGCCTCCTCGATGAGCTGCCCGGCCCGCAGCGCGAGAAGCGCCGCCAGCGGGTGCACACCACCGTCTCCGAGCAGCACGACCTGCTCGACCGCCTGGAAACCGACGGCGAGCCGCTGCTGCGCGTCCTCGGCGTCCTCGTCCCGTCCCCGGAGCGTGCCGCATGACCTTCGAGTCGCTGACGAACCGTGGTGAGTACCTCTCCGCGCACTACCTGGCCGAGATCCTGCCCACCACGCTCAGGGGCGGCCTGGTCAAGCAGTGGGCCGAGCGGGAGAAGTGCGGCCAGCAGACGCCACGCACCGGCCTGCGCGGGATGCGCCGTTCCTATTTCGACGCCAAGACCGAGCTGGCCGACGAGGAGTTCTTCGACCCGGAGCGGCTGCGCAAGCTGCACCAGGACGTGCTGCGGGCGCTCGGCTTCGAGCCGCAGCCGCGGGCCGTCACCGTCGAGCGCAACGGCCACGAGCACGAGATCCACGTCGCCCACGCCGAGTTGGGCACCGCCCACGGCATCGTCGCCCTCGACTGCGGCTGGGCCGTCGACACGGAGGCCGCCCAGGACCCGGATGGCGCCGGCCGCCTGCTCGAATCGGTCGCGCTGCCCGGCAACGAGAGCATCGCCACCGGCGCGAAGCTCGCCTCCCACCTGCTGGCCGCCGACAACCCGAAGCCCCGCTACGTGCTGATCCTCAGCGGCGGCGTGCTCACCCTCGCCGACCGGGCCGCCTGGGGCGAGGGCCGCTACCTGGCCGTCAGCCTCGACACCCTCTACGCCCGCAACGACGACAGGGAGTACGACGTTGTCGCCGCCCTCTTCGGCGCCGACTCGCTGCGCCCGCCCGCCGAGGGCGGCACGGAACCCCTCGCCGACCTGGTCGCCGGCTCCCGCCAGCACGCCGTCGGCGTCTCCAGCGAACTCCGCGGCGGCCTGAAGGACAGCGTGGAGCTGATCGCCAACGAGGTCCTCGACCGCATCCGCCAGGCCGGCCACCAGCCGCAGCACGTCATGGACCTCGACGAGCTGGCCAAGGAACTCGGCCGCGAGGCGCTGCGCTACCTCTACCGGATCCTGTTCCTGCTCTATGCCGAGGCCCGCCCCGAGCTGGGCGTGCTGCCGGTCAACGACCCCCAGTACGTCGAGGGCTACAGCCTCGCCCGCGTCGGCGACCTGGTCTCCCGTCGCCTGCCGCCGTCCGCCGAGGACGGTACCCACCTCTACGAGTCGCTGGACCTGCTGTTCCGCATGGTCAACGAGGGTCACCGGCCGCGCGGCGGCGTGGAGGTCGAGCGGCAGGCCAGCGAGGGCGAGGGCCTGCGCTTCGAGCCGATGCGCTCGGATCTGTTCCTGCCGGAGAAGACGAAGCTCATCGGCCGGCTCATCGCCGAGCCCGGCAGCGACCCCGACGACCCGGACGGCCCGAAGATCGACACCCGGCTGCGCAACAAGGTGCTCTACGAGGTGCTACGCCGCCTCATGCTCACCAAGGGCGGCAGGAGACGCCGCGGCGGCTTCATCTCGTACGCGCAGCTCGGCATCAACCAGCTCGGCGCGGTCTACGAGGGCCTGATGTCGTACACCGGTTTCGTCGCCACCGAGCAGCTCTACGAGGTCGCCAAGAACGGCGACCCGAAGGACGGCTCGTGGATGATCCCCGCGTCGAAGACCGACGACTACGACGACAACGTCTTCGTCTACAAGGAGGACCCGTACACGGGCGTGCGTAGCCGGGTCTGTCACCAGCCCGGCGAGTTCGTCTACCGGCTCGCCGGCCGCGACCGGCAGACCAGCGCCTCCTACTACACCCCGCAGTCGCTGACAGAGGTGACCGTCCAGCTCGCCCTGAAGTACCGCCTCGACCAGGACGGCACCACCACACCGGCCCGTGAGCTGCTGGACTGGACGATCTGCGAGCCGGCGCTCGGCTCCGGCGCGTTCCTCAACGAGGCCATCAACCAGGTCGCCGCCGAATACCTGCGCCGCCGGCAGACCGAACTCGACGAAACCCTCGACCCGGAGGCATACCACCTCGAACTCCAGCGGGTGAAGGCGTACATCGCGCTGCACAACTGCTATGGCGTCGACCTCAACCGCACGGCCGTCGAGCTGGCCGAGGTCTCGCTCTGGCTCAACGTCATGCACACCGGCCTCCAGGCCCCCTGGTTCGGCCTGCACCTGCAACGCGGCAACTCCCTCATCGGCTGCGGGCGCAAGACCTACGACCCGAAGCAGCTCGCCGACAAGTCGTGGCTGACCACCGCCCCGGCCGAGAAGCCGTTCCGGGACGGGCCGATCGACGAGGGCACCATCCACCACTTCCTGCTCCCCGCCGACGGCTGGGGCGCGGTCGCGGGGGAGAAGGAGGCCCGCGAGCTGGCGCCGGCCGAGACCGCGCGATTGAAATCCTGGCGTACGGCGATGAAGCGCGTGCCGTCGCCCAAGGGAAAGAACTCGCAGGTCAAGCGGTTGCAGGCGCTCGCCCGACGGGTCGAGTTCCTGTGGGGGCTGGTGCAGCAGCGCCTCGCCATCTCCGAGCGGGAGATCCGCCGCGACATCAGGGTCTGGGGCGCGCAGGACCTGCCGCCGGTGACCGGCGCGGTGGCCCGGGAGAAGATCCTCGATGACCTGACCGCGCCCGGCACGCCCTACTGGCGGCTCAAGACGCTGATGGACGTGTGGTGCGCGTTGTGGTTCTGGCCGCTCGACAAGGTCGGCCTGCTCGACGGCTCGGATCCGGCGTACCCGGCCGCGCCCGTCCAGGTATCGCACGTCAGCGAGGTGCCGGCGCACGAGGAGCCCGTCTACGAGACGCGGGACATCTTCGGCAACGTGCAGGCGCAGCAGATGAAGCTCCCGACGAAGGCGACCGGCGGCACACGCCGGATGACGGTGGCGGAACAACTCCGCCAGCAGGTGCCCCTGACCAACCTGGACGACTGGCTGACCTTCGCCGAGGCGCTCATCGGCCGCACCGACGCGGACGAGAACGCCGCGCGGTTCTACGGCCGCGAGCTGACGAGCCTGGACGCGATGAGCGACTTCGAGCAGAAGCTCGACGGGGTGATCGGCGTCGACTCACCGTGGACGCTCTCGGACCGCTTCCCATGGCTCCTCGCCGCTGACCAGATTGCGGGGGAGCAGGGCTTCTTCCACTGGGAACTCACTTTCGCCCAAGCGTTCGTCATGGGTGGGTTCGACCTCCAGGTCGGCAACCCTCCATGGGTGCGCCTTGATTGGAAAGAAGACGTCATTCTAGCCGAAAGTGAACCTTGGTTTCGGCTTGCCGATAAGCCTTCCGTTGAAGTGTGGCAAGCTCGTAAATCTGCTTTGCTGTCGAAGGCATCCACCCAGCAAGCCTTCGTTTCGGAGATGGCAGGAAATGTCGCCCAGGTCGAGTTCTTGGGAGGTGCAACCACGTTTCCATTGCTTGTTGGCACGCGCCCTGACCTTTACCGAGCGTTCATGTGTAGGGTGTGGAGTCAGCTCGGTATCAGCGGCTGCGGCGGATTAGTGCATCCCGATACCCATTTCGGTGGGACCAAGGACGGCTTGTTGCGGGCGTCTGCATACAAGCATTTGCGGATTCATGGTGGATTTATTAATGGCGCAAATTGGGCCTTCGCGGATGCTAGCCGCGACCTTGAGTTCGGGGTTCATATCTATGGCGCTAAAGCAGAGATCAACTTCTTGCATCTAAGTCAGTTGTATGCCGCACATGCGCTGAGCGAATCTTTGGTGCATGACGGAACCGGCTCCACTCCTGGTCAAAAATTCCAGGGATCGTGGGATCGGAGGCCGCATCGTGCGAGAGTTGTGCGCGTAGATGGACGGACTTTGGAAATTTGGCGCAACCTTCGAGGCGAGGCTGATGGTGTGGTAGGCCGGACGCCTTTGTTGCAACCCATCTCCATCGATGAGGAGCGAGCAATCGCGGCGCTAGCTTCCTACGGTCAGCGGCTTTCGAGTTTTCAGCCCCGAATCAGCTTTGGTCATGACGAGGCGAAGTCGAAGAAGCAGGGCATACTCGTTTGGGATCAGGTCATCCCAACCTCGTACCGCGACGTGATTATCCAAGGCCCTCACATCGGAATAGCTAATCCACTGAACAAGCAGCCAAGGGTCCCATGTCGAAGTCAAGGAGATTGGGACTTCGTAGACGTCTCTTCGATAAAGGAAGCGTTCGTGCCGCGTACCAACTATGTTCGTGGCGCGGGCGTGGCCGCTCTTGATGCTGAGGACAGGTGGGGTGAGGCGAGCTGCACCGATTTCTATCGCCTTGTCTGGCGGGCGATGATTAATCCTAAGAGCTCTGAACGATCGCTGTTCGCTGCGCTTCTCCCTCCCGGTCCAGCTCATGTCCATGCGGTGCACAGCATGGCACTCAGATCGAACTCTGAAACCGCTCTAATTGCCGGTTTTTGGGCTGCACTTCCGCTCGACTACATGCTACGAATTTCTGGCCGAACCAATCATGGCGCTACTGAAGCCAAAAGTATGCCGGCAGGAACGGTCTCCCACCCCTTGGCACCCGGGCTCCTGTTGCGAGCCCTGCGCTTGAACTGTCTAACCTCGGAATATGCGGCCTTGTGGAGCCAGTTGTACGATTCTTGCTGGGAGCGGGAGAGTTGGGCGGTAGACTGGGCCAACATGCCAGCGCTTGGTTCGGTACGTTCGACATGGGAATGGGTAACTCCGTTGCGATCCGAGCGCGAACGCCGAGCGGCACTGGTGGAAATCGACGCTCTGGTGTCAGTGTGGCTCGGGCTGGATGTCGATGAGCTAATCGCGATCCTGCGTTCTCGGTATCCGATCCTCACCGGAAGAGAGGAGCAGATGTGGTTTGATGCAGAAGGGCAAAAGGTTGCAGCCGACCCGTACGCCTTCGGTTTCAGGCAGGCCAAGGAACACTATGGGCAGTTGATGGCGTACGTCGACGATCCCGTGCGGAATCCGATGCCGGAAGGTTACACGGCGCCGTTCTACAGGGCGGATCGAGAGAACGAATATCGGCAGGCGCACGCCGTCTTCAGTGCGCGACTCCAAGACGCGGTTGACAAAGGCTGGCAGTCGTCATAGCCCGCCCGGATGCTCTCTTTCCTTGACATGAGGGAACGAGTGGGCTTCGCCTGTGGGTGCGTCATCAATGCGCGGCTTTGGTTGACTGGACGAATCTGGTCCAGGCGGTGGGGGAGAAGGTGAGGGCGGACCCGGCTGGATCCTTGCTGTCGCGTACGGCGACGAGGCCGGGCAGGTTGTCGGCAACCTCGACGCAGTCACCGCCGTTGCTGCCGCTGTGGGTACTCTTGCGCCACTGCGCGCCAGTCAAATTATCCACGGTGGACCTCCCCAATGATCTTGTTGATGAGCTGACTTGATTGTGCCTCATCGAGCGTCAGGTCATCGAGGCTTGCCCACACCTGCTCGTAGGCGGCATATTCCTCCGGTCGATCCAGGTAGAGGGCCCCGGTCCACGACTCGCAGTAGACCACCGATGGCTCGGGGATCGTCCGCTTACCGGGTGAGAAGTCGAGGATCACGAAGGTGCCCGCCTCCGCGCCTCGATGGATCCCAGCGGTCAGCGGTAGCACCCGGACCGAGACGTTGGATAGCTCTCCGACCTCCAGCAGGTGACGGAGTTGGTCAACCATGGTGGTTGCGTCGCCGACAGCGCGGAGCAGCGCTGCCTCGGCCAGGATCACTTCGAGCTTGGGTGCCCGAGGCAGCCTCCGGTGAAGGAGTGCCTGCCGTTGCAGCCGTACTTCGACCAGCCGCTCGCGCTCCTCATCAGTCACTTCGTGCCGGTGCTGGTAGACGGCCAAGGCGTAGGCGCGCGATTGGAGTATTCCGGGTATCAGTGCCTCGTCGAAGCGACGGATGAAGGACGCGGCGGATTCCAGGCCGACGTAGAGTTCGAACCAGTCGGGTATGGCGTCGCCGTACGAGTGCCACCAGCCCTTGGCCTTGGTCTCGGCCGCCAGCGCGGTGAGCGCGCCGGTCAGCTCGGGCGTCGCGCCGTACAACTCGCACATGGCCTTGACGTCGAGGGCGCGGACCGGGCCGAGGCCGGTCTCGATGCGCCACATCTTCTGCCGGCTACAGTGCATCGCCTCGGCCGCGCCGTCGAGCGTCATACGCGCCTCGGTGCGCAGCTCGCGCAGTGCCCGCCCGAGCTGCCGCCTCGGGACTGTCGATCCCATGTCGTCGGCCATCCGCTCCCGCCCTCTCCATGTTGCGTTTTGTTACATCCGGACGCCATCGGTGAAACGTGGAACGGTTGCCCGGAAAAATTGGTTGTCTCGCGCCCCGTTCGCACAAATCGATTACGCGTCTGACCATACAAGACACCCCCGACAGCAGCTATCACCGCGCAATTCCCGTTCGCGGCAGTTGACGGTCTGGGAAATGCCCGGGGCTGTGCGCCAGCCCGCGAAAGTCCCGGGCTTCCCGCTCAATTACCACGCGGTCTACGAAGCGGCGTGTTCCGCCCGCTCCCATGACAGCCCGGCGGGACGCCGCCGCCCTCGTGCTGCGTACGGCTGAGGCTTGCGCTGTCCGGGTGGGTCACATTTCGCGGCGGAGCAGGGCCAGTCCGCAGGCGAGCAGCATGCCGAGGATGATCAGCCCGACCCTGCTCCAGGGCACGTCCCTGCTCGGCCGGACGCCGATGGAGACCGCCAGGACCAGTTGCGCGGCGAGCACGAGGCAGATGACGACGCTCAGCACCCGGTAGCCGGTTCCCTCCATCGACCACCAGGCGACGGTGCCGAACACCGCCGGAACGACCATGAGCAGGCTCAGCCCGATCAGCGGCGTGGCGAGCTTCCACCGAAGCCCAACGTCCATTGCCGTCCCTCCTGTCGGCCGTTGACGTCGTGGTCGTCGGCGTGTGTCGTTTCGTCGTCGAACAGGCACCCCGAGGCATGCAGGAAACTCGATGTTAGGCGCCAGCCGACTCGTTCCGACAGGGTCATTCGTCGCACCCGGGAAACGAACGGTCGACCATGCCGGACAGCGTGGTGCAGGTGTCAGCGCTGGTCGTCGGCGGCGCGGACGACGAGGACGGTGCCATCCCGGCCCAGCGAGAAGACCTCGCCCGACCGGCGCGACCCCGACCACCTGCCGAAGACGCGCGGTGCCGCCCGCAGGTACGCACCGATCCGCCCCTCCGCGAGATGCCGGTACAGCCCGCTCTCCACGCCCCGGAACACCTCCAGCGTCCGGCCGCCGGGCAGCGGAGCGAGGTAGCGGGTGCCCTCGGCACGCAGGCCGGCGCGCAGCGGCAGCGTCTGGGCGGTGCTCGACGTCCACGGCAGCTCCGGCTCGAACAGGGCATCCTGCGCCGGTGCCGCCGGCTCCCCGCGCTGCCGGGGCGTGGCATACCCGCTGGCCGTCGCGTTGTCGCCCGCGAAGAGCAGCGTGGTCGCCGCCACCGCCCGGGTCAGGATCTGGGTGAACCAGCCGCGCTGCTCGGCGGGGATGTCGAACACGTCGGGCGCTCCGGGCGGTGGCTCCGCGGCGACCGGCAGCTGCGTGCCGGCCGGCGGGGGAGCGCCGTCGGGGGAAACCTCCCCGGCGGGGGCGTCGTCGGGAACCGCGGGCCGGGGCCGCCAGTCCTGGTCGTCGGGGGCCGCGCGCAGCAGTTCGTCCAGGTCGTCGTCCGCACCCGACCACAGCTCGCCGTCACCCGGCGGATCGAGGGCGTACGACGTGATCCGGCCCTCGCTCAGGTAGGACGCCACCATCAGCGACGGCTGGCGGCGCCCGGCCACCCGCAGTGCGTCGACCTGAATGGCGGCCCGCGCCAACTGCTCGTACGCGAAGGTCGGCGACTTGTGGGTGCCCTTGCACTCCAGGATCACGATCTTCACGCCGCTGCGCCGCCCTGAGCTGTGGTGCCCGAGCAGGATGTAGTCCGGTCGCTTCTTGGTCTTCGACGCGGTGTCGACCTCGCCGACGCCGTCGAGGAAGCCGGCCTTCAACGCCACCTCCGCGTCGACGGCGTGGAAGTCCCAGTGCGGGTGCTGCCGCCGCAGCACCGTCTTCGCGACCACCAGCGCCAGCCCGATGCCCAACTGCTCGGACTGCGCCACCTTGTGGTGGTAGACCACGTTGCCCGCGTGCGGGGACAGGGCGAGGCAGCCGTTGCGTGCGGTCAGCGTCGCGCAGTAGCGCACGTGCGCCCAGTGCCGGGCCACCTGCGCCAGGGGTGAGGCGGTCAGGAACGTCGTGGCCACGCCCAGCTCGTGCAGCACCTGCGCCGGGCTGGTACGCACCCCCGGGCCGATCGGCACCGGCGACAGCGCCTTGGCATACCGGTACGCCTCGCGGTCCTCGGCCTTCTCGGCCTGCCGGCGTACCTCCGCGACGAGGTCGTCCGAGGACCGGACCGTGAGCGTCGACTCGCGCCCGAGCGACCGTACGAGCGAGTCGATCTTCACCCGGCCACCCCCGATGGCGATCACCCGTACGGCTCGAACACACAGGGTCATCGAGAAATCTCAGAGTGTCAATATTCTGTGGCTGGTTGACGTTCATGCGACACCACGCGTCGTCAACGGAACTCCGTCCGGAGAGACTGCGCGATGCGCGTGCGCAGGCTCGCGGCACGGGCGTCGGGGAGCCTGGCCAGCAGCGCGACCGCTTCACGCCCCCACCGGCGCGCCTCCTCGGGGCGCCCGGCGTCGACCAGCGCCGCCGCGAGATGCTCCAGCGTCAGGGCGAGCTGCCAGTCGTCTGCGAGTGTCGGGCCCACGGTGGCCGTCTACGGCATCCACGCGCCGCCGGCTACCGCTTGAGCAGTTCGATGAGCGTGTCGTCGGCCTGGGCCAGGATCGACGGGCCGTGCAGCGGCGTGACCAGTGCCCGCCGGCAGTGGTCGAGTTCGACGTAGATCACGTCGCCCGTGCTGGTGGCGTTCTGCAGCACTGCGAACCGGTCCGTGGCGCCCGAGCACTTTGCGGCCGGGCGCAGCGCCCCCAACCTGCGTTGGATGGCCGCGTGGCGCTGCTCGGGCAGAAGCATCCCGTACTCGAACGTCCCTGCGTCCTGCTGTTGCGCTGGCACCCGGAACACGCACAGCCGCAGCGGCGCGGTGGACGGGATCGATACCCGGCCTGGTCGGGGGAGGGGGGACGGATCCCCGGTCCCGGCGGCCACCACGTTCGACGACGTCTGGGTGCACCCGGAGGCCGCCGCCCCGGCTGACAAGACTTCCCGTACGACCGTCTCCGACACCGTGGTCGGCCGCAGACCTCGCACCGCCTCCGGCACCTCGGGGCGTGGCTTGCCGCAGGTGTCCATCGGCAGTCGCGGCCGGATCCATCGGCCCTGCGCGTCGAACATCAGCAGGTTTGGTTCCCAGGGCATCTCCAGGGTGCAGGCCTCGACGTTGGTTCTGTCGTCGGGCAGGTGCAGCGCGGCGAGAAGCGCTGTCACATCGATGGCGCGGCCCTCGGTCAGGACGAGGTCCTCACCGCCGTCAGCGCGTCGCTTCGGTTCGAGCTGGCAGTGGACTGCGGACGCGACCGCGAAGGTGGGGTTCAGGTGCGGCAGGGTGTGGGCACTGGGCGGGCGCCCGTTCTCTCCGACCGGTGCGTCGACCGCGCAGGAGGTCCACCCCGACCGGACGGTTGACGTGCCGGAGGCCGCTGCGGATGGCTGCGCCTGCCGCCCGTCGGTCGAAGCACCGACCACCGTGGGCACGCCCTGACCGCACGCGGCCAGCCCGGCCAGGGTCGTCATCATCGCGACGAACCCCTTGACGATCGCTCGCATATCGCCCCTTGAAGGCAGAAGACACAAAACATGCACTTATGGCACGATGTTAACCCCGGTGCACGTGAACGCCGGCTTGGTCCACGAGTTCTCGATCGGGCTGTCGCCCGTACTCCTCGGCGCCGGCACCCGCCTGTTCGACGGCGTGGACGCCTCCAGGTCGCGCTGGAGCAGGTCCGTTTGGAGCCGTCGGCGCGGGTGACGCACCTGACCTACGCCGACGGCTCCACGGTAGCCGCGCCACCTCTGCGCCCTGGCGACCCGACATGACGGCCCCTGGGGTGAGGGCGCTCGCACCGATTGCGTCAGCGTCCGCTACGTACCGGAAGCAGGCGCGGGCGCTCTCTCCCCTGACCAGGATCAGGGCTGGGCCATCTCCAGGAGGATCCACATCCGGGTCACCGCGTCGGTCAGGGAGACCCAGACGGACCGATTCGGCTGACCCTCCACGGTGCCCGAAAGGATGCCCCAGGTGTAGCCGCCCTGCGTCAGCGGTCCGCCCGAATCCCCGGACCGCGTGAAGCCACCGCCCGTCGGCTCACCCATGGGCGATTCCCGTACACCTCGGGCATCCCGGACGTCGCATCCGGTAATCAGAGCCTTACCCGGAAAGGCTCAGTGGGTGTAGAGGATGGTGTTGGTGTTGGTGTTGATGGCGGTGATGGTGTTGACGTGGGTGAGGTTGGGGACGCGGAGGTTGCGCCATTGGGTGTTGCTGGCTGCTTCG